>JBGPQS010000194.1:0-2936 GCA_041489235.1 Thermodesulfovibrionia bacterium | reverse complement strand
GTTCTATCTTTATAAAGGATAAAAAAGGTCTGAGGAACATGATGGACAGCCTTATTTATGATGCTGTTTTTGAATCTGATAATGAGAAGAGAGCTGCCTTTTTTATTTTTATCAAAGAGATTGCAAAGGCATATGGCGCTGTCCCTGCCTCCATTCAAGGACTATACGAAGAAATAGGGAGGAATTATCCCGGATTCACAGTACCTGCAATAAATATCAGGGGACTTACTTACGATGTAGCAAGAGCCCTATTCAGAAAGGTACAGGAGATGAACATCGGTGCCTTTATCTTTGAGATTGCAAGGTCAGAGATTGGATATACAAAGCAAAGGCCTCTCGAATTCGCAACGGTTATTCTTGCTGCTGCAGTGAAAGAGGGGTTTGAAGGACCTGTATTTATTCAGGGTGACCATTTCCAGCTTGTGAGGAAGAACTATTTAAGTGATCCTGATGCAGAGACGAACTATTTGAAGGGTCTTATTGCAGAAGCTGTTGAGGCTGAATTTTATAATATTGACATTGATTCCTCTACTCTCGTTGACCTTGAAAAGGCGACAATAAAAGAACAGCAGAGACCCAACTTTGAAAACACCGCTTTGTTGGCAGAACATGTGAGGTTATTACAGCCGGATGGTGTGGAGATTTCGATTGGAGGTGAGATTGGTGAAATCGGTAAGAAGAACAGCACTCCTGAGGAAGCAAGGGCATATCTCGACGGCTTCAAACAGACATTCAAAGGAACAAAAGGGTTAAGTAAACTTAGTGTCCAGACAGGAACGAGTCATGGTGGTGTTGTCCTTCCAGATGGAAGTGTTGCAAAGGTAAAGGTAGATTTTGATACTCTCAGAGTTTTATCAGACCTTGTGAGGAAGGAATATGGGCAGTCAGGTTGTGTTCAGCACGGTGCATCAACTCTCCCTGAAGAGGCATTCAATATGTTCCCTGAAACAGGCACATCCGAAGTGCATCTTGCCACCGGATTTCAGAATATGATTTATGAGAGCAGGCATCTTCCCGCAGAGTTCAGAGAAGAGGTTTATAATTTCCTAAGACAGGAGTATGCAAAGGAAAGAAAAGAAGACCAGACAGAGGAACAGTTTATTTATAGTACAAGAAAGAAAGGTTTTGGTCCTTTAAAGAAGAAGTGGTGGGAACTTCCTGCTGATGTAAAAGAACCTGTTATGAAAGAATTAGAGACCAAATTTGAATTGCTCTTTAAAAAATTAAAAGTAACAGACACAGTGAACATTGTAAGAATGAATGTGAAACCAGTAGTTGTTAAAAAAGAGATTAAGACAGATTTTTTGAGTTTGTAGATTAAAACTAATAATTTAAAACCTTGAGGAGGTACTCATGCCT
This sequence comes from Thermodesulfovibrionia bacterium, assembly GCA_041489235.1. Lineage (GTDB taxonomy): Bacteria > Nitrospirota > Thermodesulfovibrionia > Thermodesulfovibrionales > SM23-35 > VGWZ01. The sequence continues at coordinate 1,577 of JBGPQS010000194.1, read as the reverse complement.
GACATTAAGAGAATTGGAATCATTACCAGTGGTGGAGATTGTGGCGGCCTCAATGCAGTAATAAAGGGCATTGCACAGAAGGCATACTCATCAGGGATTGAATCAGTTGTAATCCCTAATGGCTATGCAGGTCTCTATAACCTTGTTGATCTTAATGAACTCGTGTTGCTTACTCCGGCAAGGATTAGCCTTATAGATGCATCTGTTGCAGGGTCTGAGGCAGGTCATTCAAGAGTAAAAATTAGTAAGATAGAAGATCCAATGAGATATGAACGGATAAAAAATGGCCTTAAAAAATTTAATATAGATGCTCTTATTATAAGCGGAGGTGATGATACCGGAAATGTTGTTGTTGACCTCTTATCTCATGGAATCCCCTGTATTCATGTTCCGAAGACTATGGATCTTGATCTTCAATCATACAGTGTAGGCGGTGATTCGGCAGTCAACAGGATAGCCACTTTTACAAGGGACTTAAAGACCACTGGCATGAGTCACAATCGTATTATGGTGGTTGAGGTATTTGGCAGAAATGCAGGACATACTGCCTTGCGAGGTGGCGTCGGTGCTGAGGCTGACAGTATCCTGATACCCGAAATACCTGTTGATTTTACTATTGTATATGAACATATGAAAAACATATTTTTCAGACGGATTGAAAAAAGTGATGTAAAGGCAGGGACATACATTATTGTTGTTGCGGAGGGTATTACAAACATCAGTGGTGAATTGCTTTATGACGAGACTGCAGGGGTTGATGCCTTTGGTCATAAAAAGCTTGCAGGTGCTGGAAAATATGTAAGGCAGCAGCTTGAAAAGATGTTAAAGAACGACCCTGAAGTTAAAGAATTTATGAAGAGGACAGGTATGTTTGCACCTGGCGTGTATGAGGTGCCTGAGGTAAGAGAGGTTTCTCCAGGCCATCTTGTTCGTTGTGGTCAGAGTTCTGCATATGATGTGAACTTCGGTCAAAAAGCAGGTGCAGCAGCAGTAATGCTTTTATTAGAGGGCAAGAGTGGAAATACAGTAGTTGATGTAAATGGCAAGAAAATCTATTTTCAGTCAACTGAGGAAGTAATAAAGCACCGTGGGGTAGACCTTAATGAAGTTGCCCTTTTTGAAAGCATGGGTATCTGTTTTGGCAGGAAACCGCAGAAGTATGAATATGAAATTATTAAGATAAAGGGCTTAATAACGAGACATATATAAAAAAATCTGTGTAAAGGACAGAGTACTTGGTGAACACCTCGAACAGATGGAGTTTTTGTTCAGGGAGGTTGTTAATAGCGGTTCAATTAACTAAATTTCTCTATTGATGATCTTAAACTCGGCCTTCTTCAACAAAGTCTACTTCTTGACAATCATAGAGGCTAAATGAGAGACATGGTCAGGTCTCCACATTTTACAAAAAAGAGAAATTTTATTTTTTCTCCATAACTACAAGCTGAAATTGAGGTTCAGGCCGAGTTCAGAGCCTTGCCATCAGCTGCAGTGCATCCTCATCTGGATCGCCATAATATTTTTTCCTGACATATTCAACCTTAAACCCGAAGATTTCATAGAATTTTTGTGCATCG
>JBGPQS010000193.1:0-2941 GCA_041489235.1 Thermodesulfovibrionia bacterium | reverse complement strand
GATATGGCGATCTCCTGTACTCATTTGCTTGCTCAAAGGTATAGGTGCTTGTAAAACGAGTAGGACAGAAATAATAAAGAGGAGAAGATATGGATGATAAATTGTTAATTAAAGGAATCGAATTCAAATCACGGCTCTGGGTGGGTACAGGGAAGTATAAGGATTTTGAAGAGACGAGAAAGGCTGTTGAGGCTTCAGGAGCAGATGTGGTGACGGTTGCAGTAAGAAGGGTAAATATTATAGACCGGAAATCTGAGAACCTGCTCGATTACATTGATCCCAAGAAATATAAAATCCTCCCTAATACAGCTGGTTGCTATACAGTAGAAGACGCTTTGAGATATGCGAGGCTTGCAAGAGAAGCTGGCATCTCAGACCTTATCAAGCTTGAGGTAATCGGAGACGAAAAAACTCTTTTTCCTGATGTATGTGGATTACTGAAAGCAACAGAGATACTCGCAAAGGAAGGCTTTATCGTCCTCCCTTATACAAATGATGACCCAATAATAGCAAAGAGGCTTGAGGATGCAGGTGCTGCTGCGGTGATGCCACTCGGTGCACCTATCGGTTCTGGTCTCGGAATCAGAAATCCATACAACATAAAGATAATACTTGAAACAGTAAATCTACCGGTTATTGTTGATGCAGGTGTAGGAACTGCATCTGATGCAACTATAGCAATGGAACTTGGCTGTGATGCGGTGCTTATAAATACCGGAATTGCGGGCGCTAAAGATCCGATTGCAATGGCTGAGGCAATGAAACATGCCGTTATTGCCGGCAGGCTCGCATATAAGGCAGGAAGAATATCTAAAAAACTTTATGCAACTGCGAGCAGCCCGATAGAAGGAATGATTTAAAGACAGTGATGAGTGATGAGCAAAGAGCAAAGAGCAGTAGCTATTAACTTTTCGTTATATCTGATAACAGATAGAAAACTTCTGACTCCTCACTCCTCACTCCTTACTGCTGTTGAGGATGCCTTAAGGGGTGGTGTAAAAGTAGTACAACTCCGGGAAAAGGATCTGAATACAAGGGAGCTTCTTGAATTGGCGTGTAAAATGAGAGAATTGACAAAAAAATATCATGCAAAACTTTTTATCAATGACAGAGTTGATATCGCTCTTGCTGTTGATGCAGACGGTGTCCATATTGGACAAAAAAGCATACCTGCTCATGCAGTAAAAAAGATTGTTCAGGATAAACTCATTATTGGGGTGTCAACACATAACCTTGATAAGGCTCTTGAGGCTGAGAGAGATGGTGCTGATTTTATAACCCTTGGCCCTATTTATGAGACCTCTTCTAAACTCAAATATGGTAAGCCCATTGGTGTTGATACTCTGAAAAGGGTGAAGTCTAAATTATCGATGCCGGTGTTCGGAATTGGGGGAATAAAATTAGATAAGGTGAAAGAAGTAATGGATGCCGGAGCTAATGGTATTGCATTGATTTCTGCTATTCTCGCATCAAAGGATATTAGAAAAACAACAGAGGATTTTTTAAGGTTACTAAACCAAAATGAAGGGCAGACATACTGAAAAACCTTTTCAAAGCAACAATATTTTATTGTGATATACATGAATGCAGACATAGCTTTAAGTGTATTTTAAAGAAAGGCTGGCTGGCCAGTCTAAAGGACAATAAGGTCTTGCTGGAAAAGCTTTTATCAGCACATCTGCCCTTCAAAGCAAGAAAATATTTTAAAATTGGTGGGTGAAATGACAAAAATAGAACTTGCAAAAAAAGGAATTGTTACTGACGAAGTGAAGGAGGTTGCACTTTCTGAAGGCATATCACCTGAAATTCTCGCTGTTGATATTGCAAAAGGCGTCACAGTAATCCCTAAAAATATATATCGCACTATAAAACCAATTGGGATTGGAAGAGGCTTGAGAACAAAGGTAAATGCAAATATAGGGACATCAAAAGATAAAGTTTCTTTTGACGACGAAATAGAGAAACTTGAGGTGCTTGTCAAATTTGGCGCTGATGCGGTTATGGATCTCTCAACAGGAGGGCCGATTAAGGATTTGAGAAGGCTTCTTTTAAGCAAGTCTCCGCTCTCAGTTGGCACAGTCCCCATTTACGAGGCTGCAGTAAGAGCTGCTGAAGTATACGGAACGATAGCAAAGATGACCACTGATAGTATTTTTGAGGTAATAGAAGAACACGCAAAAGATGGAGTTGATTTTGTTACAGTCCATTGTGGCATCACAAGGAAGGCTGTTGAAAGGCTTAAAGAAGAAGGAAGAATTCTTGATATAGTAAGCCGTGGTGGTTCATTCCTTCTTGAATGGATGATTTACAACGATAAGGAAAATCCACTCTATGAGTATTATGACAGGCTGCTTGAGATTGCAAAAAAATATGATTTGACATTGAGCCTCGGAGATGCTTTGCGTCCCGGTTGTCTTGAGGATGCAACTGACAGGAGCCAGCTTGAAGAACTGCTTACAATCGGAGAATTAAGAGATATAGCTCTTGAATCAGGGGTTCAGATAATAATTGAAGGTCCTGGTCATGTGCCTTTAAACCAGGTTGAATTGAACATAAAAATCCAGAAAGAAATCTGTAAAGGTGCACCTTTCTATGTGCTTGGTCCGCTGGTGACTGACGTTGCAATGGGTTATGACCATATAGCAGCAGCCATAGGTGGCGCCATCGCAGGTGCTGCAGGTGCGGATTTCCTCTGTTATGTCACTCCCTCAGAACATATCAGGCTTCCAAATGTTGACGATGTAAAAGAGGGGCTTATTGCATTAAAGATAGCTGCCCATGCAGCAGATATTGCAAAAGGTATCCCCGGTGCAATAGAGCGAGACAGGAAGATGGCACAATGCAGGAAGAACCTCGACTGGGATGGGCAGATTGCATTAAGTTTTGATCCAGAGCGGGTGCGCAAATGGCGTTCAGAAGCACCACCGACAGAACAGGAAGT
>JBGPQS010000192.1:0-2968 GCA_041489235.1 Thermodesulfovibrionia bacterium | reverse complement strand
CTTCGTTTCTGGAGTTGAACAGGCTCACAGATATGGGACTCCAGGACGATGAGACCTTTCCTGGTGAAAAAACGTTATCTTTTGAAAAAAATTGCCCCCTGCACCTTGAAGGAAGCAGGGGGAACAGTTCGTACTATTTTAAAGCTGCCCTGACGAGATCTAAGAGAGAAACAACGCCAATAATATCCTTCCCTTCTTTTACCCATACCCTGGCGATATTGAATTTGTCCATGAGCATGGCGGCATACTCTAACTTCATATCCTTATCCACACAGACCAATGGCTTTGAGACAATATCTGATGCTTTTACTTGTGCAGGATTCATGCCTTTAGCCAACACTTTAAAAACGACATCCCTCACCGCGATAACGCCCGGAACATCACCAGCGTCTTTCGGCTTGACAAAGACAGACCTGATATTTTTGTCAGCCATAATCTTCATAACAATCTTCAGATTCGCATCGTGCTTAACGGCAAGAAATTTCGTCGTCATGATTTCCCCTACCTTCATATACATCACCCCCTTTTCTTTTTAACCTTTGATTAAAGTTTATTACATTTTTAGAAATTGTCAAGGGTCGAATTGCCTTATCAAAAATCTACACGAAAAAGAACAGTCACCAGAATCGAGAGTCGAGTTAGGCTCAGGTCTATGCTCTTTACAAAAAAAGAGAAATAAAAAGGGACGGGCTTATTTAGTCTATGAACCAGAGGATCGAGAAGTCAAAAACAGATAAAATATGCTCTCAGCGTCACCTCATTTCTTACCCATGGGCATAGAGAGCTTGTTCAGTTGCTCTTTTGTAAGAGGTTTGCCAAAGCTTGAGTAATGCACTACAGGCGCAGCGGGATTCTCGATCGGTATCCATTTCCCTTCCTGATAATTTTGATATACAGAATCATATGTCACACCATCCATGACAGGGATAACACCCATCACATGTTTTAATTCACCCTTTTCAAGCCATGTTAGGTTCAATTTCCCGTTTTGAACTTGTTTTATAATCTCTGTTCCATGACAATCTTTGCACTTTCTTCCTGCCTTCATAATTGAGTGGCTGTTCTGTGGTGCAAACATAAGGAATGTCTTATTCCCCTGTACAACGAATGTCTGCTTTCATGATTGCCCTCCATCGCCCATTAAAATCTCCAAGAGCCTGTCAAGCTCCTCGAAGGAATAATATTCAATCTCAATTTTCCCCCGTTTTCCTTTATGAAATATTCGAACCTTTGTCCCGAGATTCCTGATCAGCTTTTCTTCAAGTGATGAAATCTGAGGATCTTTAGTTGCCTTTACCTTGAGAGGCATAGAGATCTTTTTGGTTAATGCCTCTGTTTCTCTCACGCTGAGGCCTTTTTTGATAACCTTTCTTGCTGCCTCCATCTGGTGAGCCTTCCCGTCTATTGCAAGGATTGCTTTTGCATGTCCTATACTGAGAGAACCGCTATAAATGAGAGATTTAATCTCTTCCGGCAGTTTTAAGAGCCTCAGGTAGTTAGAAATCGTTGCTCTGTCTTTTCCGACTCTGTCAGAAAGCTCTTCTTGTGACAGTTTGAAATCAGTAACCAATCTTCTAAATGCCTCAGCAGTCTCGATAGGATTCAAATCTTCCCTCTGGATGTTTTCTATAAGGGCTATTTCGAGAGAATCTCTTGAAGCGACGTTTTTTATCAGGGCAGGTATTTTTTTAAGTCCTGCAAGTGCTGCAGCCCTCCATCTGCGTTCACCGGTAACAAGTCTGAATGTGCCATCCCCGACACGCGAGACGATTATAGGCTGGAGCACTCCTCTCTCTTTTATCGATGCTGCGAGTTCCTTGAGTGAATCATCTTTGATTGACTTTCTCGGCTGATGCTCTCCGGGGAAGATTCGATCAATATCAAGATAAAGAACCTCTTCGCCCTTTTCGGGTATTAAGGCTTCAAGACCTTTGCCCAACGCCGTCTTCATTCAGTATCTCCTTTGCAAGGGATAGATAACTCTGTGCTCCTCTTGATCGAACATCATATAAAATCGCCGGTTTTCCATGGCTTGGCGCCTCTCCAAGTGTAACATTTCTCGGAATTACCGTAGTATAAACCTTATCACCAAAATGTTTTCTCACCTCATCAGCAACCTCACTCGATAATTTATTTCTTGCGTCAAACATGGTGAGCAGTATTCCTTCAATGTCGAGATCAGGATTAAAAGAACTTCTCACAAGGCGGAGTGTCCTTGTCAGAAGTCCAAGTCCTTCAAGCGCATAATATTCACACTGCACAGGGATTATGACAGAGTCAGCAGCAACAAGTGCATTTAATGTAAGCAGTCCGAGAGAAGGAGGGCAGTCAATAAATATATAACGATATTTTTCTCTGATCGAGCTTATCGCATTGTACAGAACTCTCTCCCTTCCTTCTTTACCCACAAGCTCTACCTCCACCCCGAGGAGGTCCATGGTAGAAGGTAAGATATTCAAATGTTCCATGGAAGTCGTTTTCAGAGTGTCACTAATCTCACATCTGCCTGCAAAAACATCATAGAGACTTTTATCAAGGGATTCTCTCGATATGCCAAGTCCGGTTGTAGAATTCCCCTGAGGGTCGGTATCTATGAGGAGTATGTCTTTTTCAGCAAGGGCAATTGATGCGGCAAGATTGATAGCAGTCGTGGTCTTTCCGACACCACCTTTCTGGTTTACTATTGTGATAACTTTTCCCATAGTTTTTGCGGGGATAAAACCCAATTATTATAACAATAATTTATGATATAATTCTTTCAACAGGGGGGGGTGAGAGCCTTGTTACATATCATTTTGTCAATTTTTTTAATAGCTCTGCTGCCGATTACTTCTGCAGCAGAAGAAAAGGGGGTTAAAGCAATGGTAAAGGATATACACTGGCTTGGACATGATACATTTAAAATCGTTGGGGAAAAGGTCATATATACAGATCCATTCAAGATTAAAAAGAAAGACACCGCTGATAT
>JBGPQS010000191.1:0-2988 GCA_041489235.1 Thermodesulfovibrionia bacterium | reverse complement strand
TTCTGATCGCTTCACTGTTGCCCACGATATCCTTATGTGAGTGTATCAGATCAATTTCTTCCTTAAGGTAGATATTCTCCTCTTTCAATTGGTCTTTTAATTGCTTGATTATCATGAGCGCTTCCCTGAGTGAGTTTGCCGCCTGCTTGCGGTCCTCTATTTCCTGCGAGAGCTGCTCGTTTGCGCTCATCAACTCTGCAGTCCGTTCCTTCACGCTCAGGTCCATCTCATCATATGCCTTCCGGAGCGCCTCCTCTGCCTTTTTGCGTTTGGCTGCTTCTGCTTCCAAATCCTCAATACGCTGATGCAGTTCTGCTAACTCATTTATAAGTTGTTCTTTTGTTTTGTCTTTATAATTCATATTTATTTTTTTAACAAAAATATTTTTCGCCTGTCAAGAGCGGCAGTCCGCGGCGCTGGACATAGCGGTGGTTGCGGCGCGGTGCAGTTACTGTAACGGTAGCACTACAAGTGCTTGCGCCTCCAGCACCGACAATTTGTTTTAATGCTTCTTTTTGGAGCACTGTAACAATCAAATGTGATTAAATTGAACAGCGAATTCATGAGAACCGGAAGGTATTGGAGAAGAGATAAATTTGAAGAGGTCACAATCCTTCAAGAAAATATCTTCCTCCACATTAGCCATGGAGGAGACGTGAAGTGCCCGGGGACCGTGGTAGTCAACCGTTGGCCCTAACGGGGAAAATATGATGCCGTATTTACAGAGAAGTCTCTGAAGACCTTTTCCCATGGCTGCACATAAATTTTCAATGCCTAATTGTTTTGTCTCCTGGTACATTTCTCTAAAAAGGCCAATCAAAATTTTTGTCCTGTCGAAATTTAATGCCCTGACTAATGTGTTGCTCACAGCAAACCTGGATATTTCAACGGTTTGTTCTTTCTTTATACTGAAGGCACTGATGTCAGCTTTGCAATATTTCTCACCAGGGAAGCCAAGGGGGTTGTTCAGGATCAGACGGGCTGTCCCGACTGCTTCGTCAAGAACCTTTGCGATGAAATGGATTGAGTAAACATCATACTCATCCATTTCGATACCGTCAGGATATTTTTCCTTCGGCTCATAACCTTTTTCAAGGCAGTATATGTGATAACGGAGCCTGTAAACTTGTTTTAAATCTTCTTCTGTCTCAACCTTATGAAATGTCAGCAATTTACCCTCCTCAGAATCAGGCCGTATCTAAATTCTTTAATGTCTTAAGTCTTTTTGGATGTTTGAGTTTTTTTATTGCAGTAGCCTCTATTTGCCGTACCCTTTCACGCGTAAGTGAGAGATGTCTTCCTACTTCATCGAGAGTATGATTTCTCTCATTTCCAAGACCAAACCTCATCTTTACTACCGTCTCCTCTTTAGGAGAAAGGGTATGAAGGACCTTTAATATTTGTTCGGACATCATATTTTTCTCTGCATTCAAATACGGAGAAAGAACGGTATTGTCACCAATAAAATCTTCCAGTGTTAAATCATCGTCCCCTATCGGGGTTTGAAGGGTTATCGGATCCTGAATCGCCCCTAAAACTTCATCGACTTTCTTTACAGGGACTCCTAATCTTTTAGCAATTTCTTCTGTTCTTGGTTCCCTGCCGAGATGCGATATCAGTTCTCTGGAAACCTTGATAATCTTGCGATATAGTTCTGTTATATGGACAGGGAGTCTGATCGTTTTTACCTGATCCATAAGAGCCCTTATAATTGTCTGCCTTATCCACCATGTCGCATAGGTACTGAATTTGAACCCTCTTTTGTAATCAAACTTATCTATAGCTTTTATAAGACCGATATTGCCTTCCTGAATGAGGTCAAGTAGAGAAAGGCCTCTTCCTATATAGTGTTTAGCGACATATACAACGAGTCTCAGGTTATGGATTATTAATTCATGCTTCGTTTTCGTAACAAGGTCCATTGCTTTTGTGATTCTTTCATAGTTCTTTTTTACTATATCAATTGTCATTCCTGTCTCTGATTCAACATGCTTATTTTCAGCCTGACCGTCTTTTGTAGTGAAATCTATCTTCTCTTTTTCATCTGTTAAACCGTTCAAATCCTGTAATGTCTCATATCCCGAAATCTTTCCCTTATTATCTCCCCTGCTCATCATAAGATCATCGAGTATTTGCAGGGTCTTGCTTAAGGATAGATCTTGTTTTTCTTCTTCTGTATTATCTAAATCCTCTTGCTCTCTGTGATCTAAGCCTGCTTCGATTTTCACGTATAAGGGCATTGCCATTACCGTTGCTTTTAGAACCTCTTTTCCTTCTTCCAGTTTTTTTGCAAGCTCTATTTCCTCATCTTTTGTAAGTATCGTAATATCTCCCATAGAGTGGAAATATGCCTGAATAATGTCTTCTGTCTTTTCATCTTGATCTTGATCTTGTTTCTCCTGCTCTACCAGTTCTTCCTCTTCAAAGTTAGTGGTTTCCTGACTGTCTACAACTTTGACTCCTCTATCATGGAGAATATCCAGAAGGTACCCTAATTCATCGTTGCAAAGAGAGCCTGGCAGGAATGCATCATTTTCTGTTGCCATTATAAAATCCCTCCTCCTGATATAGCACATATACCACTCACAACCTTAACAATTTCTTCGAAATCTCTCGACTTATCAAAAAAGAAATCTGCACCAGCCTCCATACATTTTTCCCGGTACTGGGAACGCGGGTAATTTGTTAGTATTATGATTACCGGTACCTCATTTTTTTTCTTGATTTTTTTCAGCACATCGATACCGCTTCCTCCTGGCATCCTAATGTCAAGAATTACCACATCCGGATCAAATTCATGGATGATGTTTATTGCATCTTGAACGTTTTCTGCCTCTCCTATCATCTCAATTCTTTCTACTAAATCAGAAAGCATAGCTCTAATCTTTTTTCGAATTTCACTTGAGTCATCAGCAATAAAAACTTTCATCCTACTTCACCTTTCTGAAACGAAATATGATCAATCACTATTTTCTCTGAGCCACGCCT
>JBGPQS010000190.1:0-3015 GCA_041489235.1 Thermodesulfovibrionia bacterium | reverse complement strand
AATAGATTTTGGAAGATATTTATATCCAAAATTGGTATAGGGAAATCACTTCCGTAAAGGAATCTGCGGGGGTTGAGAGACCCCTTACTGATCTCTTCATTTAATTTTTTGAGATAGGTGATTCTTGTAGGGGTGCAAAAGGCTGATATATCCGCATAGAGATTCCATTTCTTCTTTTCTGCAACCCTGAGCATTTCCTCAAGCTCTTTAAAGTAATCTTTATCAGCAGGGAGAATTCCACCGAGATAGGGTGTGGCACAATGTGCTGCAATAACTTTTACGCCGATAGCAAGTGCCTTCTTAAGCCTTCTCGGGTCATTAAATTTATTGGCAGTGAAGTCAGATGTGGGAACAGCGAGTTCTCCTCCAGTATGGCAGAGAAGAGGAATATCTTCCTTTGCAAGGGTTTTATAAAAGGGTGTGCATCTTTCATCTTCAGGGTCTATCTGCTGGCTTGAGGGTATCCATTTAAAGAGTACAGCACCGTTGTCAATACAGTGCTTCATCTCATTGAGCATCTCTTTTTTCTTTCGGTAAGGGTGGACAGATGCGCCGAAGAGCACACGTTTATTCGTCCTTGCGATATCAATTATATATTCATTAGGGGTGACAAGATGGGACTCGGATTCAGTATATTTACCATTCCTATATACACCATCAAGTGCCAGAACAACAGCATAATCAATCTTTTCAGATGTAGTAATGGCATCGAGAATAATCTCTTTTATTTTCTCATCTCTCAGATCAAGAGGAGAAGACTTAAGAGCAATGAGCATTGCTGCAAAGGCAGGACTGAAGATAAATTGATTGGACATCCTGCATCCTGAACCTGAATCTCCAGGACCTCCGATATGGATATGGATATCGATGACTCTTGGCATAGCGGTTGGCTGTTATATACGTCCACAGGCAATATATTCTTCTATCCCGGTGGAAGCTCTCAATTTCTGATACAACATATCAGCAAGACTCAATAAATTTATGGTGTCTTCCCTGTTGTACATTAATAACAGTTCCTTCGCCTCTAAGCTTCCTCTTTTTGTTTCTTCCCATAATTTTACTGCATCGTAACCGTCCATTCCTTTCACTGCATCATCACGATCTATGCCAAACAGCATCTCCAATTTTTTCAACCCGCCATTGAATCCCAGTCTCCGTGCTGCAAAACAGAGGTCAAAATGGGGAATATCAAATCTCATACCATGGAAAGATCTTAAAAGAAAAGGGATATCAAAAGCAGCGCCATAAAAAGTTATAAGGCATTTATATCCTGATAGTTCATGAGTAAGGTTTTCTTCTGTGAGGTTTTCTCCTCTTACAAGACACCGCCAGTCATATCCATCGTAAAGTCCTACTACGGTGACATACCCACCGTATCCTGGCTGGTAGCCGTTGGTTTCTATATCAAGACAGACTGCCTCTTTTTTAAATACATCAAATAGTCTCCAGTGTTCCCTTCTTTTCATTATTTGTGCAAAATACTCTGCGTTACCAATGCTGAGTTCAGAGGAGAATTGCATTAACTGGTTATCATAAACCCTTTTCCTCTCAGGGCTTATTCCCTCTATCTCCCTGTAATTACAGAAATCATCCCACGTCAGTATCCCTCTTCTCCAGATGTGACGCTCAAGTTTTTCACCTATCCCGTTAAGGACCGAAAATGTATGGCGTATCAACCATCGCTCCTTTCACTATAAAGGCATCTCCAAAAACTTCCAGAGAACTTTTGGGATGCCCTGTTTATTTTTGTTCTATTATAAACTTTGTGAGTAATCACTACAACACAGAAAAAAGTGCGGCATTCTTTCTCGTCAATCTTCTAAGGTTATGTGAGCCGGCTTGCCAATCAACCAATGGGTAAAGAAATATTAATGTGATAATATATAGCTGTAAAGGGAATGAAATAAATTTGCGTGTTTTTCTGAGACGGCTTAAGGGAGGTGCGATATGCCTGAGCTTAGATTAAATCTGATAAGACAGGAATGGGTGATTATTGCCAGGGAAAAAGGTAAAAGGCCTGAAGAGTTTGTAAAAGTAAAACAAAGGAAGAGACATCCTGACTTTCTTGAAACATGTCCATTTTGTCCTGGGAATGAGTCAAAAACACCATCTGAGGTATATACGGTTCATGATGGAAATGGCTGGAGAATAAGGGTTGTCCCGAATAAATTTGCCGTGCTCTCAAAGGAAGGTGAAATAACCAGAACAAACTCGGGATTAAAAAAGGGTGTAAACGGAGTCGGAATTCAGGAAGTTGTCATAGAGACACCTGTTCATAACCTCACCACAGCAACTATGCCGACCGAGCAATTGAAAGAAGTCATTCAGACACACAAGAACCGCGTCCTTGAAATGTATAAGGATCCAAGGATAGAACATGTGGTTATATTTAAAAATCATGGTCCGGCGTCAGGTACTACTGTAGAACATCCTCATTCACAGGTTGTGGGAATTCCTGTAACACCCCATCAAATAAGAAGCAAGGTTGAAAATGCGATGAGATTTTTTTATGACACCGGAGACTGTTTGATGTGTAAGACAATGAGTGATGAACTGAGTGACGGGACGAGAATTCTATTTAATACAGAGTACTTTGTATCATTTGTTCCCTATGCTGCACTCTCACCATTTCATATCTGGATATTTCCCAAAAGGCATTCAGGTTCATTTGCTGACATCAGAACAGAGGAGATAAAAGACCTTGCATTAAACCTTAAATCAACCATGACGATGTTATACTACGGGCTTGCATATCCTGATTTTAATTATATAATCAGGTCGGGAAAACCAGGGCATGCAGATTCCGAATTCATCCACTGGTATCTCAGTATAGTGCCACGGGTAGTTATCGCATCAGGCTTTGAACTTGGCTCTGGTATGTATATCAACCCGCTTGTACCCGAGATGGCTGCAGAATTTTTAAGGAATGTGAGAATACAGGAAAATGAATGATGGGAAATATTTTCAGAAGATGCTTTGCATTCAAAAGGGATTTTGCTAAAATAAAGAGAGTTT
>JBGPQS010000189.1:0-3024 GCA_041489235.1 Thermodesulfovibrionia bacterium | reverse complement strand
TTTTGCGTACATCTCGAACATACCTGTCGGAATGTTCAGGTTTTCAGTGCCATCAGGTCTCTTTCTGATTTCTCCTGATACAGAAATTACATATTCGCTCCTCAGGTCATGTGCGAGCTCATGTGCCTCTCCAGATACATCAGGATTGAAGACTACCTGCACGATTCCGCTTCTGTCACGCAAATCCACAAATATAAGCCCACCATGATCCCTCCTCCTAAAAATCCATCCGGACAGAGTAAGTGTTAACCCTATATCAGATTCTTTTATCTCTCCGCATCCTTTATCGCGAATCATGCGCCCTCCAAAAACCTATGAAAATACCCTCCACAAATTCCCCCCTTGGCAAGGGGGGATAAAGAGGGGTGACATTATTGTAATACTTTTTATTAGCCAAAAGCTCATGAGGTTTTGTAAAGCTTTTGAGACATGTTATCTGGATCTTTGTTTACTATTTTGAAAGAAAATTTCTTTTTTTATCTTATCTACTTCATCAGGCATTAGATATCTATACTTTCCCGATTCAAGGTTACCAAGTTCAATTCCATTTATCCTTATCCTCTTAAGCTTGAGTACAGGGTGCCCAACCTTCTCGAGCATGCGCCGTATCTGTCGTTTTTTCCCTTCATGGAGTGTGATCTCGAGCCACGAGTTGTGTTCTGTCTTTCTTATCCGCTTTACTTTTGCAGGAGCTGTCACCCCATCTTCGAGTCTTATCCCCTTTCTCAATTTCTCTATCTCATCATCTTCAAGAACTTCTCTCACCTTCACAAGATATGTCTTTGGTATCTTCTTTGACGGGTGTAAAACTGCATGTGTAAAATTGCCGTCATTTGTTAATAAAAGTAATCCTTCTGAGTCGTAATCAAGCCTTCCCACAGGGAATACCCTGTATTTTACACCCTTCAGGAAATCTTTTATAGTTGGTCTTCCTTCAGGGTCGAGAAGTGATGTGACGACACCTTTTGGCTTATTAACTATTAAATAAACCTTTGGCTCTGGTCTTATGAGGAGTTTTCCGTTAAGCTTTATGTGGTCTCTGTTCAGGTCTGCCTTCATGCCAATAGTCGCAACTTTCCCATTTATTGTCACCCTGCCTTCAATAATCATCTCCTCGGCTTTTCTCCTCGATGCAATGCCCATTTCAGCTAAAATTTTCTGAAGACGTTTTTCCATAGGGATAAATAATAACATAAAATCCAGACAAAGGTGGGTGGCTTGGAGGAGTATTACTTCTTAAAAATTTTCTTCATTATCTCGGGAAACTGACTTTTAAATTCAGGATGCATCCTTACAAGAAATAGTTTTATGCCATCTATCTGACGTTTCAGATTCCCTGTCTCTTTCAGAAGAGCACCCATCTTTTCTATTTTCTCTGTGAGCGTTGCGAGTTCTTTTTCAAGTAGTTTGATCTTTTCATTGAGTATTCTTTCTTCCTTCACTATCCCCTTCCTTTTTCTTATTTCTCTTTGAATTCTCTCATAATCTTCACCCCTGCTGATGTCCCTATCCTTGTGGCACCAGCATTAAGCATATCGATGACTCGTCTCAGTGTTCTTATGCCTCCTGCAGCCTTAATGCCTGCAGCATCTCCGACAATACTTTTTATGAGCCTTACATCGCTTATTTTTGCACCCTGCGGTCCAAAGCCAGTCGATGTCTTTATGAACGCTGAGCCTGCACCAAGGGCTATCTCCACAACCTTCTTTTTTTCGTTATTATCAAGGTAGCATGTCTCGATTATCGTTTTATGAACAAACCCCTTTGTTGCTATTATTACATCACAGAGATCTTTTCTTACCGTTTTCCAGTCACCCGATTTCAGAGCTCCTATATTCACCACAATATCAAGCTCATCAGCACCGAGGAGAGAGGCGTTCATAGCCTCAAAGACCTTTGCTTCAGTTAATGTCATTCCAAGCGGAAACCCTATTACAGTAGTTACCCTGACATTGCTGCCCTTAAGAAGTTCCTTTGCCAGTTGAATGAAATAGGGGTTTATACAGACTGAATAGAAACCAAACTGAATGGCCTCTTCACAGAGCCTTTTAATGTCTGTATACGTGGCATCAGGCTTGAGCAATGTGTGGTCTATTAAACCTGCTATACTTCCTCGATTTGACACATTCATATTAATATTCCCTTCATTCGTAATTATACCATCACAAAGAAAAAGTATTTGTATTCTTGGTTAATTTATACTACTATTAAATGTTTATAAATTTTATATATATTACAAAAGGAGGTTACTTATGAGAAAAGTGATTCTGGGGAAACCCTCAATGATTAGGTCTTATCACTTGGCATTTCTTGTAGGACTGATGGTCATGTTGCTCCTATTGGCAACTACTCCAGCAGATCAGGCATGGGCGCAGGACTTGCCAGGGGGGAGTTACCAGCGGACATGCAGAAATTGTACTGCTGACGGTACAACATTGAGATGTGAATGTAGTTGGAAGAACAATTTTAGCTCTACCTCTCTCAACTACACCAAATGTCAGGATGGAAGCATCTGGAACGAAAAATCAAAGCTGATGTGCACACCGGGTTCGGATTTCCCCGCAGGAAGCTACAAACAAACCTGTGGAAATTGTTCTGATGACGGCTCAAGATTGACATGCCAGTGTAAGTATAAGGGTAATTACTCTACTACGTCTATTTACTACGGCCTCTGTGAGAGCCAGATTTCAAACCAGAATGGAAAGTTAAAGTGTGCTCCGAGAGGGAGCTTTAAGAGATCCTGTGGTTCAATTGACTGGAACGAGTTCCGTATTCAAGCTATATGCAAAACGAAAAAAGGGAAGACAAGCGGAACCACACTTGAAAACTGGAACCAATGTTCCGGGGATATTGCGAACTGTGATGGACATTTGAACTGCGGCGGATGTCCATAGCTGGCTGTTTTTATATATAAGACAGAAATAGAGAAGGCGGAGAGGGTGTATCTCTCTCCGCCTTTATAAGTTATGTAGTCCCTAACTATTAGTTTCAATTTAATTCCTATCTTTTTCCTAACACTAACCC
>JBGPQS010000188.1:0-3029 GCA_041489235.1 Thermodesulfovibrionia bacterium | reverse complement strand
TGAAAAGATGAATAATACTATTACCGCTCCAAAAGAGGAACTTTCACATCATGCACCGAGAATTTATACAATGCAGATTAGGCAGGAGAAGATTCGCGATGTAATAGGAACAGGTGGTAAGGTAATTCGTAGTATTACAGAGCAGACTGGTGCGAAGATAGAAGTAAATGACAGTGGCCTTATCAATATAGCCTCCCCGGATGAAGAATCAGCGAGGAAAGCTATGGAGATTATCAACAGTATTACCGCAGAAGTTGAGCTCGGCAGGATATACCCCGGAAAAGTAAAAAGAATTGTTGATTTTGGAGCATTCGTAGAAATCCTTCCAGGTACCGAAGGGCTGCTTCATATTTCACAGATAGCTGAGAGAAGGATCGCAAAGGTGACAGACGAGATAAGCGAAGGAGACGAGGTTCTTGTAAAGGTCATCGAGATAGATAAATTAGGCAGAATCCGCGTTTCCAGAAAAGAGGCAATGAGAGAAAAGAAGGAAATAAGTTGAACGAGGGTGAGCATGTATATAAAAGAATATCTGCCGAACGGGATACCTGTGGTTATAGAAACGTTGAAAAACATGCGCTCTGTTGCTCTCGGTATCTGGGTGAAGGTAGGTTCAAGGAATGAGACTTCTCATAAAAACGGCATATCCCACTTCCTTGAACACATGTTTTTTAAAGGGACCAAGAAGCGAACTGCAAGAGACATTGCAATTGATATTGACTCTCTCGGAGGCGACCTCAACGCATTTACCTCTAAGGAGGGCACAACCTTTTATGTAAAGGTGCTTAATGAGTACCTCAAAGATGGGGTTGAGTTACTCTCAGACGTTTTCCTCCACTCTACATTTCCTGGAAAAGACATTGAAAAAGAAAAAGCAATAATAAAAGAAGAGATAAAGATGGTCGAAGACACGCCTGATGACTATATTCATGACCTCTTCAATCAGACCATCTGGGATTATAAAGGACTCGGTCAACCTGTCCTTGGACGAAGTAATACAATAAAGTCATTTACAAGAGATGATCTTCTCGAACACATACGAAGATATTACGGCATAAAGGATATCATTGTCTCTTGTGCTGGTGATTTCAAGCCTAAATTTCTGCTCGATATGCTGAATAAAAATCTTGGTAACCTTAGAAGAGGCTCTGAACCTGCAAGGCACCAGATGCCTGATTTTAAAAGCAAGGTAAAGATATTTGATAAAGAACTCTCTGAAACACATATATGTCTGGGGGTCAAAGGTCTTCCGCAGGCAAGCGAAGAACGTTATGGCATTTTTATACTGAACACAATTCTCGGCGGGGGTGTGAGCTCGCGACTCTTTCAGGAGATAAGAGAAAAAAGAGGGCTCGCCTATTCAATATATTCATTTGTTGCATCGTATTTTGATACAGGAGTATGGGGTGTTTATGCAGGTGTGAGCAGGAAAAAACTGAGAGAGGTCGTAGGGTTGATTGTACAAGAAATGTGTTCTTTGAAGGATAAAATTACCGAGGAAGAATTAACACGCGCAAAGAATCATCTAAAGGGTAATATAATCCTCGGACTTGAATCAACAATCAGCCGCATGAATAATATTGCACGTCAGGAAATATATTATGGGAGGTATTACTCCCCTAAGGAAATTTTGAAAAAAGTAAATGCAGTCACGCTCAGCCAGGTCAATGGCCTTTCTGAAAGGCTGATAAAAAAAGAGCGGTTCTCACTCACAGTCTATGGGCCGGTGAATGAAAAGGATGTCAGGGGAATACTGAGTTAATGTCATTTCTTGAGTATATATGGTTTCCTGTGGTAAAAATTCTTTAACCGAGAAAACAGTAAACTAAGGAATCTGAAAAGGAGGTATTTATGCCAGCATATGACTATATCTGTAAAGATTGTGGAAAAGAGTTCACCGTTTTTCTTTCTCTCAGGGAATTTGATATGAAGTCAAAGATTAATTGTCCACACTGCCAGAGCGATAATACAGTAAAAAAACTCACATCTTTTTTTGCAAAAACGAGCAAGAAATCCTGAGGAATTATATTCTCTTAAACGTATTTTCATGTGAATAAAATAATATTAAAAACAGAGTTTCCCGATGTACCCTTAGTGAAACGTGGCAAGGTAAGAGACATATACGATCTCGGAGAATATCTTCTCCTTGTTGCTACTGACAGGATTTCAGCATTTGATGTTGTCCTTCCAAGCGGTATACCTGGGAAAGGCAGGGTGCTTACCCAGATATCCATATACTGGTTTCAACAGATAGAGGACATTATTCCAACCCATATTGTGGCGACACGCGTAAAGGATTTTCCTGAAAAAGTCCATAAATATGCAGACATTCTTGAAGAGCGAAGTATGCTTGTAAAAAAGGCGCATCCAATGCCAGTGGAATGCGTGGTAAGAGGATACCTTTCAGGATCAGGATGGAAGGAATATAAAAAGAGTGGAACTATCTGTGGTATTAGTCTTCCTGAAGGGCTTGTTGAATCATCCAGACTCAATGAACCACTATTTACACCGAGCACAAAAGCCGAAGAGGGACATGATAGTAATATTTCCTTTGATGAGGTCTCAAAGAAAGTCGGTCAGGAGATGGCAGATATGTTAAGGGATATAAGTATTAAGGTGTATTTAAAGGCAAGAGACATTGCAGAAAAGAAGGGTATTATCATCGCTGACACCAAGTTTGAATTCGGATTATATAATGGCGGGCTCATATTAATCGATGAAATCCTGACACCTGACTCTTCACGTTTCTGGTCTATAAAGGATTACGCCCATGGCAGGAGT
The DNA here is from genome assembly GCA_041489235.1 of Thermodesulfovibrionia bacterium. Taxonomy (GTDB): domain Bacteria; phylum Nitrospirota; class Thermodesulfovibrionia; order Thermodesulfovibrionales; family SM23-35; genus VGWZ01. The sequence goes on along the minus strand of JBGPQS010000188.1, from coordinate 248 downwards.
CAGGACAGCTATGACAAACAGGTTGTCAGAGATTATCTACTCACCCTTGATTGGGATCAAACATACCCGGGCCCTGAGTTGCCCGATGAGATTGTGGAAAAGACAGCAGCGCGGTACAGAGAAATTCATAAAATCCTCACAAGCTAAGTTTCCGATCTAAGTTACTACCCCTTTATTTCGAGTACATATAGATGTAAACTATGAGGTGCAAACCATATTTCGGCAGAAAAACTGATTTGAGCTGATTG
>JBGPQS010000187.1:0-3072 GCA_041489235.1 Thermodesulfovibrionia bacterium | reverse complement strand
TTATAGGAACTCCTGAAAGTGGATTTTATGTAAAATCTATAGATGTGATACCAAAAACTGTAGTAATTGAAGGGGTAAGGTCTGAGTTAAAAAAGATGTATCATTTAAAGACTGAGCCAATAGATATCACAGGGGTTAAGGAGACATTTTCGCATAATGTGAAGCTTGATATGACAGGTGTGAATATGAGGACAAAATCAGATGAGGTGAAGATCAAGATTATCATTGCAGGGGGCAGGAAGTGAAACTCTTTGGAACCGATGGTATAAGAGGCACAGTCAACAAACATCCGATGACACCTGAAACAGTTCTGAGAATAGGCATGGCTGCTGCACATGTGCTGAGAGCTGAACAAGGAAGAAATATGATCCTCATAGGTAAAGATACAAGACTATCAGGGTATATGATCGAGAGCGCCCTTACCTCAGGAATATGCTCAATGGGAATGAATGTCACTCTCGTCGGTCCATTGCCTACCCCAGGGATTGCATTTCTCACAAGGACATTACGATTAGATGCGGGAATTGTCATATCCGCATCGCATAACCTGTTTGAAGACAATGGTATCAAGTTTTTTTCATCTGACGGGTTTAAACTTCCTGATGGAATCGAAAGGAAAATTGAGGAGCTCATGCTTGATGACGGACTACAAAAGGACAGGCCAAAAGGTTCACACATTGGTAAGGCATACCGGCTGGATGATGCAACAGGACGATATATCGAGTATATCAAATCAACACTTCCCAGGGGCATGACCTTTGAGGGGATGAAAATTGTTATTGACTGTGCAAATGGTGCTGCATACAAGACAACGCCATTGCTCCTGCGAGAGCTGGGAGCAATAGTGACCTCAATTAATGATAAACCTGATGGGGTAAATATAAATTTAGGATGTGGCTCATTAAATATCGAGAGACTGCAGAAGGAAGTGAAACTCCACAAGGCTGACATTGGTATCGCTCATGACGGAGATGCAGATAGGGCAATCTTCTGTGATGAAAAAGGCAGAATAGTTGATGGCGACAAGATTATAGGTATGTGGGCAGTAGAAATGAAAAGAAAGGGTATGCTTAAAGGCAATACTGTTGTATCAACGGTGATGAGTAATCTCGGCCTCGAAAAGTATCTTGAAAAGAATGGAATAAAACTGATGAGGACGAGGGTAGGGGACAGATACGTTGTGGAGAAGATGATCGAGGGAGGATTCAAGCTTGGAGGAGAACAGTCAGGACACATTGTTTTCCTCGACTATAATACAACAGGCGATGGACCTCTCACCGCAGTCCAGGTTCTGTATTTGATGAAGGAAAGAAATACTTGTCTATCCAGGCTTGCATCTGAGATAAAACTTTATCCGCAGATTTTGAAGAATGTAGCAGTGGAACACAAACATGATATTAAAGCAATCCCGGAGATAGAAGAGGCGATAAAAGTTGCAGAAGAGAAGCTTGATGGAAAGGGAAGAATACTTGTGAGGCCTTCAGGTACTGAACCAAAAATCAGGGTAATGCTCGAGGGTGAAGACATGAAGCTCATCACAAAACTTGCCCGGGATATTTCAAAGGTTATTAAAGAAAAAATGACCTGATGCTATTTTTTCTATCATTCCTATCCGGTGTAACTCTTTTCTACTCATTTCTGTATTTTCCTTTTTCTTCAGGTTTTATCTTTTTGTTGTCTTCTTTGTGGCTCACTATTAAAAAGAGATTTATTTTCATCCTTCTCATTCTCTTGGGAATAGCCTTTGCATTTCTAAGATACGAGCCACTTAAGGACATGTCATATATAGGCGGAAGAGAGTTTGTCGTAAAAGGTATTTTCGAATCGCATCCTGTAAAGAGTGACAGCGATATGTTCAAACAGGCATTTACTATAAGATCTGCTCTTGATATGAAAGCTGGTGAGATGATGGATGACCTTGCAGGACGTGAAATAATGCTCTTTTCAGATAAAGAGTTTGATCTTTCCACAGAATATGAGATTGCGATTAAATTTCTGAGAGACAGGACAAGGTTAAACCCTGGAATGTGGAACAGCGAGGATATTTATGCGAACCTTCTTGATGTAAGAGATTTTAAAAACAGGGAAATATCTATTGGTTCAATGATTCAGGAACTCAGGTACAGGCTTGATAGATTTATCAAAGAAAATTTTCAAAAGGATTCCGGTGCAATTATTGCTGCGATGACAATAGGTCAGATGGCTTATGTGAGTGAAGACCTGAGAAATGCATTTAATACAACAGGGCTTACGCATATCCTCAGTATTTCAGGTACTCATTTTGGATTATTCTCTGTGTTTTTATTCGGAATATTCAGGTGGTTCATAAAAGCATTCCCTTACCGGATTCTCCAGAGGATCACCATTTTTCTTACCCCTTCGCAGGCTGCTGCCTTGCTCTGCCTTCCCTTCATGATTGCATATCTCTGCCTTTCAGGAGGCAGTGTTCCTGCGGTGAGGTCATTTATTATGATAAGCCTGTTCCTGTTTGGACTTATTATTGGCAGGAAGGGATTCTGGCTTAACTCTCTTATTTTCGCTGCATTCGTATTGATTGTCTGGAAACCTGACGTTATCTTAAATCTCTCATTTCAGCTGTCATTTCTCGCGGTGCTGTTTATTGGTTTTTCAATTGGCTACATGGAGGAGGAGAAAAATGAAGATGAAAAGAAAAGCAAAAAAATGCTCAGGTATGTTAGAAATGCGTTATTCCTTACCTTAGCAGCATCGATTGGTACCGCACCACTTGTTGCATATCATTTCCACTATTTTTCTCTCATCTCGCCTATATCAAATTTAATCATAGCTCCGTTTATAGGTTTTATACTCATACCCCTCTCAGTTTTTTCGTCTTTTATATTTTTAATTACAGGTTATTATGTGTTTACCCCGGTAGTATCAGCAGTTTCAGACGTGAGCATTTTCCTCGTGAGGCTGTTATCTGACATCCCCTTTGCTGATATAAAAATACCGGCTGTTCCCTCGATTATTGTGCTCCTCTTTTACGCAGGATTCATTTTTTATTTTCTTTCAGGTAAAAAGAGATATACCCTGATAATCCCATTTATTCCT
>JBGPQS010000186.1:0-3088 GCA_041489235.1 Thermodesulfovibrionia bacterium | reverse complement strand
CCATAGTAATCTTTCCTGCCTTGAGAAGCATCTCACCTAACCTGTCGTCCTCATAAGTTGACGAGGCAAAGATGGCATCTCCTTTAACCAAAAAAACCTTTTTAGTAAAGGCAGGAGTTTTTATTATCAGGGTGCCTGTTTTTCTGTTCCTGTTTAAATAAATAAGAATCTTGGGAAAGCTGAATTCCTTGAGAGTGCCTTTGAATGGTATCTCTGTCATTTGTATCGTGTAACCTCGAATCTTAAAATCTCTACCTCTTCCTGAGGTAAAATACCTGCCTTTAATTTTGCTATCCTTAACTGGTCTTCAACGGTATCAACTCCTTCGATGTCAGGCAGGAGCAGTCCTTTCCTGTATCCACTTACAATGATTACCCCATATTTTTTGGGATCAAGCTCATCTATCTTTTTAACCTTCTCAGCAGGAGAGAGGACATCAACAGAATAGACTATATCTCCAAGCTCATCTTTTTCTACAGGTGAAAACCTGTAGTCCTGGGTTGCCGCAGCTATCGCATTTCTTATTATTTCAATTGCAATATTCTCACATTGTGGCATGTAAGTTCCTATACATCCCCTGAGCTGTCCGTGTTTTTTAAGTGAGACAAAGACCCCTGCCTTTTGGGCCATTTCAGGTGGAACAGGTTTGGGTGGGTCAATAGTTCGTCCTTCTCTGACATATGTCTCTATCGTCTTTTTTGCGAGCTCAACAAGAGGATGCATCTATTTTCCTCTCTGGAGTGTATAGTCAGCTACTGTGAACAGAGCTTCCTTTGCAGGTGAATCAGAAAAGAGTGCAAGTTCTTTCTTCGCATCCTCAATAATATCTTTTGCCTTGTGAAGAGAAAGTTCTATTGCATTGTATTTTTTTAAAAGCTTCAATATCTTTTTAAGGCTCCTTTTTGTAAAACCACTCTTTATCATGTTCTTCACCTCTTCTATTTCCATGTCTGATGCGGTCCTCAGAAGGCATATAAGCGGAAGTGTTATTTTACCTTCTTTAAGGTCCTTGCCGAGGCGTTTGCCAAGTTCACTCTCATCTGCTGTGTAGTCAAGTATGTCATCTGCCATCTGAAACGCAAGTCCTGTCTTCATACCGAAATGTGCAAGTGCATTCTCCTTATCCTCAGGCAAGGAGCCAAGGATTGCTCCTATCCTACATGCAGCAGAGATCAGGGCACCAGTCTTTGAAGAGATGATGTCGAGGTATTCATCTTCTGTGGTATCAGGGTCTCCTGTCTTTATAAGTTGCAAGATTTCACCTTCTGTCATCTTTGTTGTTGCCTCAGAAAGTGTCTCCATGATTTTTTGGCTTTTCTGCATCACAGCGTGCCTCAGAGCATTTGAATAGAGAAAATCACCAACAAGTATGACAACCTGATTCCCCCACATAGAATGAGCAGGAGATTTCCCCCTTCTTATCTCTGCACCATCTACCACATCGTCATGGAGCAAGGAGGCAGTATGTATAGATTCAATAATACTTGCGAGGGTGAGACGTGCGTCACCTGTGTAACCTGCCATCTCTGCGCTTAAAATCAGGAGCAGTGGTCTGATTCTTTTGCCGCCACCTTCAATAAGGTAGTTTCCAATATGAGGTATCTGATAGACATTGCTCTTGAAGAGGTCTTTAAGCCTGTCTTCTGTAATCCTTAGTTCTTGCTCGTATAATCCAAAAACCTCTTGCAAATCCATTTCTGAATGATAGGATAGCTCTTGTTTTAATGTCAAGTGTATTAAGTAAGTAATTTGTTACGTAAAAGCATGAAACGTCTTGACTTAAGGTTCCAGGAAGGGTATTTTAATTTAAAGAGAGTTGAGGCATAATCAGCCTCGGTAAAGGAGGGTTTATGAGTTATACAATGGAGGATTTAAAGAAAAAGTTATTTGAGATGTATCCTGAAATCAAAAAACATGGTATTTCTATGGGACTTGATTTTAGCGAAGCAAAGAATGCCTATATTATAAAATTTAAAAAGGATGTCCATGAACTCACCACACACCTTGAGAAAAAGGATGCGGATGACTGCATGAATGGCATCGAGTGTGTATATCTCGGCGTTCAAGTTGCCCAGTTTATGAAAAATTTTGAAATTATAGAAAAAGAATAAAGGTCAAAGACCAGAAGGAGGTAGTTATGCCTAAAAAACCCATAGTAGACTGGGACTTATGTGAAGGTTGCGGCACATGCCAGGAACTATGCCCTGAAGTATTCGAAGTGAGAGACGATGAAAAGGCATATATCATCGGGCCTGATAAATGTAACACCTGCGACTGTCAGGAAGCTGCTGACACGTGTCCTGTGCAGGCAATAACCTTTGAGGGATAGATAGAGGAATTTAGCCAAATTACCAGAAAAGGGTTTGAGGATTCAAGGTCAGGATTTGAGACATTGAATCCTCTCTGTTTTTTAAACGATTTTGTTTTCTTTGTGCTTTTTGAGAATATCGTCTGCCAATCTCTCTAATGCCTTTAAATCATGCTCCCGTGGAAATCCTTTTATAATGACAGGTTCAATAATTTCTAACTTAAGATTGGTGAGCATTCCTTTTAGAAGTTCTATCATTTTTCCGCCCCATCCGTAAGAACCAATTACAGATGCAAATTTCAGCTTTGGTCTTAACGCATTCACAAGATACGTTGCATATACAACATTCGGATGCGGGCCAACTAAAACTGTTGGCGAGGCGATTACTATGGTAGCGGCATCTACAAGAGCCATTGCCATTTCTCCAATATCTGTTTTTGATAAATTAAATGGTTTTACCGTTATCCCTTTTTCTATTAACGCATTCATGAAGTGTTCTACCATTTTTTTTGTACTGCCATGCATTGAGATAAATGGGATAACCACCTCATTCTTTACCTCGTCCGAAACCCACTCTTTATATGCGTTAATAATAAAATCAGGATTAAGGTAAATCGGTCCGTGACTTGGTGCAACCAACTCAATCTGTAAGCCTTTTATTCTTTCCAGATGTTTCTTGATGCTTGTTCTGAATGGCATCATTATCTCAGCAAAATACCTTTTAGCCGACTCGTATACCTTTGGTTCATCAGGTGCGAACACATTGCTTGTCGCGAGATG
>JBGPQS010000185.1:0-3090 GCA_041489235.1 Thermodesulfovibrionia bacterium | reverse complement strand
GATTCAGCAATCAGTTTGTGCAATTCAATCAGCTCATCTATGAGTTGCTTTTTTGTTTTCTTTTCATCTTTCATTATCTTTTACCTCTTAAGTTTAGAGTCTATTTATATATATCTTAAGGGATGTCTATTTTCTCTTATTTGAACCGAATTGACCTGCATTGTTTTCTTTTACTCCTTAGCGAAAACAACTCATATTTTCGGGTCAATGACAAAGAAACAAGCCTGTCATCTTCTTAAAGAATTATCTCACACAACAGGCGAGTTGTCAAAGAAAGGTCTAAATAATTCCTGTTAATTAGCCCAAGACTTTACCCTTACAACAAGGGGGTATAGCAGCAATATCTGTTACGGCCCTGTTCTTTGGCGCGATACATAGCAATGTCAGCATTTTTCATCAGTGTGGCAATATCTCCACCATCTCTGGGTTAAATAGCAATCCCGATGCTGGTTGTGTTGTAGATTTTGTGATCATCAATCACAAACGACTCTTGAAAAGCCTGCATGATTTTATATGCAATTTCCGTTGAGTCGTTATAACGTTTGATTGTTGGCAATAAGACTATAAATTCATCACCACCCAAACGGGCGACTGTATCAGTTTTGCGTAACAGGACAGCCAATCTTTTGCCAACATCTTTTAACAACTGATCTCCTGCATTATGCCCAAGTGTGTCGTTTACTTCTTTAAATTTATCCAGATCAAGTATCATAACAGCCAATTTTTGTTTGTTGCGTTTGGCTTGAGCTAACGCTAAGGTAAATCGGTCATTGAAAAGCAGTCGGTTGGGAAGACCGGTCAGGGAATCGTGATAAGCCATTTGCTTGATGGTTTCTTCAGCCCGCTCTCTCTGGACAGCAATTGCATAGAGTGCAGCGAGACGTTCAATCAGTGCGAGGTCTTTATCAGTATAGTTATGGGTAGAATTTGCTATAGCGACTTGCCCGACAAGAGTTTTGCCAATAAGAGCAGGTGCTGACAGAAAACGCTGGATGGGCACGTGGCCTTTGGGGGTTCCAGATGACCTGGCGTCATTTGCTGGAGTATTGGTAAGAACAGATTTTTTATTGTTTATTACCCATCCGAATAAACCTCTGAATTTTTTAAAAACAATGTCTTTATCCTTCACCTGGCATTTGTCCCAGATGTCTTTGGTCATGGTGGGAGAGATGAGATATCCTGTTTGCGGGTCAATATAACCAACAAAACCGAATTCACTGTCTGTAAGATGTTTTGCGTTATCCAGTATAAGGGAAGAGATATCTTCAACAGAAGTAGGTGACAGAAGTGCATGAGATAAATCAGCAACAGCAGTATTTGCTTCTACTTCCCAGGAGAGCGCCTTCTCAATTTTTTTGCGCTCAGTGACATCTCTGATAATACCCTGGTATCCAAGAATATTTCCGTCATCAGCGAGCCGTAACGCTGCGGTGAGAAGACAGTCCATCTCAGTCCCGTTCTTCTTACGAAACTTCACCTCGTAGTCTCTCACATAGCCCTTTTGCTCTATTGCGAGTTGAAATCTAACCCGATCTGCAGGATTCACATATGTCTCGATAACATTCATCCCTATCATCTCATCCCGGGTATAACCAAAAAGTTCAAATGTAGCCTGGTTGGCGTCAATGAATTTTCCTTCACGAGAAGTGACATAGATTGCATCTCTTGAACCCTCGAACAGGCTGCGATATTTCTCCTCACCTGTTTGCAACATTTCATCTGCCTGCGTATGCCTGATTTTTGCCTCTTTAAATTCAATTACCTGCTTTCGCAGAGGCTCCAGTTCTTTAATGAGTTGAGCTTTTGTCTTATCTTTATCTTTCATCTTATGACCTATAGATAACTTGTTTTGTAACTATTGTTCTGTCCCTGACAATTCTATAATAGTTTATCATATCTGCCTGTAATTACTTACAATGTCATTGGATTTTACAATTTCAATAACTCTCTGTTAGACTTTTTATATGTCAATAATCAAGGTCGAAAATTTAGTAAAGAGATTTGGTGATATCACTGCGGTGAATGATGTCTCCTTCGAGGTTGAGGAAGGCACAATCTTTGGTTTTCTTGGGCCAAATGGTGCAGGCAAGACTACTACCATCAATATCTTATGTACATTGCTCGCTCCTACCTCAGGAAAGGCGTTTATTGCAGGTCATGATTGTGTAAAAGAGTCTGCAGAGGTGAGAAAAGCCATTGGTATAGTCTTTCAGGACACAACCCTTGACAAAGACCTTACAGCCCGTGAGAACCTCATATTTCATGCATATCTCTATAATGTTGCAAAAGATAAAATGCAGCAGCGTGTAGATGATGTCCTGAGGTTTGTGGATTTATATAGCAGGAAGGATGACCTTGTGAAGAAATTCTCAGGAGGCATGAAACGCAGGCTTGAGGTTGCGAGAGGGATGATACATTGGCCAAGGGTATTGTTTCTTGATGAGCCAACACTCGGTCTTGACCCTCAGAGCAGGACTAATTTATGGGAATTCATTGCAGAACTTCCTGAGAAAAATAAAGTGACTATCTTTATGACTACTCACTATATGGAAGAGGCAGAAGTCTGTGACAGGATTGCGATTATAGATAATGGAAAGATAATTGCCATGGGAACCCCTAATGAATTGAAAAAGGCAGTGGGTGGAGATGTTATTTATATAAAGACTACTGACAATGCAAGTGCAAAAAACGAGATAGAGAGATTGTTTAAATTTAATGTATCAGAAAAAGAGAACGAGATTTATATGACCTGTGGCATGGGTGATACATGTATACCTGAAATAATCAATACCATCGGAGAAAAGGTCATCTCCGTTAGGCTTCAGAGGCCAACCCTGAATGATGTTTTTTTAAAACTTACAGGGAAGACAATAAGGGAAGAGACATCTTCAGGTGATGATATAAAGGATTTTGTGCGTGCATACAGGAAAAGGCATTAATGGAATTTAATGCAATTTATGTAATCGTTGCGAGGGAATTCAAAAAATTCATAAGGGAGAGAAGCCGCCTTTTTTCTGCGATTGCAAGACCTCTTCTGTGGCTATTTATTGTCGGGGCAGGGCTGTCCAGACTTGTGCCTTCTGATACAGG
>JBGPQS010000184.1:0-3090 GCA_041489235.1 Thermodesulfovibrionia bacterium | reverse complement strand
CTTGGAATTCCAGGCTATCCAGTGTCTGCGTATATCACATTTCAGTTATTTGCAAAGCCACTTATCTACCGATGGCAGGGCCTTGAAATCGAGGAACCTGAAATACTCAAAGCAAAAATTTCACGGCAGGTTGCATCAACACTCGGACAGGAGGAGTTCCTGAGGGTTAAGGTGGGAAAAGTCGGGGATGATTTTATCGCAACTCCTGTGAGTCGTGGAGCAGGTGTACTTATGTCTCTTGTTCGTGCTGATGGTTTTGTTCGCATACCAGCTATGTCAGAAGGTATTGGCGCGGGTACAGAGGTGAATGTAGAGCTCATGAGATCTAAGAGTGATATTGAACATACGATAGTCTGCATCGGGAGCCATGACAATGCACTTGATCTGCTTGCAAATATCTTGAAAAAGAAGTACCCGAAATTTTCTCTTTCATCAGCACATGTAGGCTCAATGGGTGGTCTTATGGCATTAAAGAGAGGTGAAGCACATTTAGCAGGGACTCATTTGCTTGATGAGGAGACAGATGAATACAATGTACCAGTTATAAAGAAACTTCTCTCTGACAAAAAGATTATTCTCATCAATCTTGTCTATCGGGAGCAAGGTCTTCTCGTGCTGAAAGGCAATCCCAAAAACATAAAAGGATTTGAGGATTTGATAAGGAACGATGTTGTGTTTGTGAACAGGCAGTCAGGTGCGGGAACAAGACTTCTCACGGACAAGTGTTTGAGAGAACTCGGTATAAGGCCAGAAAGCGTGAAAGGTTATGAGAGGGAAGAATACACTCATATGGGTGTTGCATCTGCAGTGCTTACAGGGGTTGCAGACACAGGACTTGCAATCCTCGCATCAGCAAGAGCACTCAATCTCGATTTTATTCCTGTTGCAAAGGAAAGATATGATCTGGCAATACCTCGTGAATTCTTCGAGACAGAGATACTCCAGCATCTCATAAACATTATAAAGAAAGATGCCGAATTCAGGGAGATGGTCGTTGGGCTTGGAGGGTATGATATATCGGACATGGGTAAGGTGATGTATGAGGCTGGGTGAAGTTCTATTTAGTTCCGCATACAGGGCAGTTCGGGTCTTTTACAGCCTTAAAAATTCTGAATTCAGTCTTGCCTCCATCCCATACGAGAAGTTTTCCTTTGATGTTTTTACCTATGCCTGTAAGATATTTAATGGTTTCAAGGGCTTGAAGTGAGCCTATCACACCAGGGGTTGCACCGAGAACCGGAAAGACTTCACCCGGGGGTGGCTCATGGAAAATGCAGCGAAGGCAAGGTGTCTCAGGAGATTTTATGAAGGTGAGTCTCCCATCCATACCCCATATACTTCCATGAACCATAGGGATATTCTTCCTGATCGCAGATTCATTTAAGAGATAGCGTGTAGGAAAGTTATCCATACAGTCAACGATAATGTCTGCATTATTCACAAGCTTATCGATATTTTCAGCAACGATCTTCTCAGTAAGTGCAGTTACTTTTACATTCGGGTTCAGTTCTGAGATGGTGAGTTTCCCTGAAATTGCTTTATTCGTGCCTATCCTTGTATGGTTATGGAGTATCTGTCTGTTGAGGTTTGTCAGGTCAGGAGAATCAAAATCACAGATCCGTATATGGCCTATTCCTGCAACAGAAAGATATATTGATACAGGTGAACCAAGACCCCCTGCTCCTGCGATGAATACAGTTGAGTTCTTGAGTTTTTCCTGTGTTGTTTCACCCCAGCCATGCATCATCATCTGTCTGTGGTATCGTTTACGTTCTTCTTCAGTAAGTTTCATTATTTTCTCCAATAAAGTTAATCATTGTGCTTTCAGTATTAATAATAAGCAATAAAATTTTATTTTATCAAGAGAGAAGATTATAGTATTTTCAGGTTGAATTCAATTATTGTAAGTTATATGTATGACTAAAATCCATGTTATAGGAATTGGCTATAAACCTTTTGATGAAAGGACAAAAGAGATTATCTCGAAATCAGAAATCATCCTTGCATCTCACAGGCTCTTTGATGTCTTCATAAGATATGAGGAATTTGGGATAGTGAAAGATAAGGTTATGGTGATAGATAATGTTAATGAGACAATAAGTTACATGAAATCAGCAATTAGTACTCGGCAACCAGTGATGATTTCCCTTCTCGCCTCTGGAGACCCTATGTTTTTTGGCATCGGGAGAAGGGTTATCAATGAATTTGGAAAAGAAAGAGTGGAAATACTTCCTGACCTTTCAAGCATACAGATAGCATTCTCAAGAATAAAGGAGCCCTGGGATGATGCGTTGCTCATAAGCCTTCATGGTGGTCCTGAACCAACAAAAAGGAGAAAACTCACCTATAAACTAAAAGATATTCCTTTATTACTCAAGAAGTATAAAAAAATAGCTATCCTTACTGATAAAGAGAATAACCCTTCGGAAATTGCAAAAGTTCTTCACTCTTCACTTTTCACTCGTCACTTACGGCTTACAATGTATGTGTGTGAAAGGCTTGGATACCCTGATGAAAAAATTATAGAAGCGAATCCAGATGATAGCGCAACTATGTCCTTTGCAGACCCGAATGTTGTCATTATTATCCAAAAGCGTTGACATATTTTCTCTATGAGATAAGGAAAAGGGGATAATCTGGATTATAGAGGTGCTTTTGATTTGTCTTCAGTCTAACACTATGTCTTTAGTTTCTTCCGAAATGAGTCTCTTTGCCCCAATAAATCTCTTGAGATAATATGGTGAACTGAGGCTGTCTATAGTGACTTTTCTATTCTTTGACGAAGCATGTATAAACAGGTCATTTCCAAGATAAATCCCCACATGCGAAGGAAAGGATGCATAGGTTTTGAAAAATACCAGGTCTCCGATTGAAAGATCATCTTTGTCAATGGTTTCTCCTATACGGAACTGCTCTCGTGCTGATCGCGGCAGGTCAATTCCGAGAAGACCATATACTTTCTGAACATATGCTGAACAGTCAATTCCTAAGAGGCTGCTTCCGCCAAATCTGTAAGGAATATTGAGTAGTTTTTTTGCAAACAGAATAATTCTGTCTTTCATGCCCATTTTACCGAGTTCTTTAGATTCG
>JBGPQS010000183.1:0-3114 GCA_041489235.1 Thermodesulfovibrionia bacterium | reverse complement strand
TCATTTTCGAAGTCTGTCTATTAGGAACAATATAGGAGTGTCTAACAATTGCATCCAGCGAATGCGAACATCGCATCGCTGATGCAGACGTTATATATTTCTCCTGAAAATTCTCAACTATTTGGAATTTCCTAATCTGTTTGTTCGTAGGCGTAACCGAGAACCTCCTGATTGATTCAAATATACCTGAATATTCTTAAACTCACTGAAGAAGCTACTAAATTCATGAATAATTGTTTTAAAGCATTCTATTTATGGTATTATATTGTCATACCATAAGGCTTATGATTTATAAGGAGGTGTGGGATGCCGACGAGAAAGAGGATTGCAATGACGATATCTCTTCCGCCTGAAATTGCTCAGGAATATAATAAAATAGCAAGAACAAAGGGCGAAACAAAGAGCCAGTTATTCAGGGAGATGTTTAATCTCTATAGACAGGAGAAACTTGAAGATGAGTTTTTCAGACTTCAAAGATATGGGGCAAAAAAGGCGAAAGAGATGAAATTAACAGAGAAAGATATTGAACGGCTCATTTTTGAGGGCCGTTAGTGCTCAGGGTCGTTTTTGATACTAATGTATATGTTTCGGCCTTTACATAACCTAATAGTAAATCTGAAGATGCATATTTATTAGCAGTGAGAAGTAAAGTTGAACTCTATACATCTGTGTCAATACTTACTGAACTTGCAAAAAAACTTAAAGAGAAATTTCATTGGGATGACAGCAGAGTGCAAATTGCATTGAAAAATATAAGCAAGGTTGCAACAGTAATCAAGCCTGATGTTAAAGTCACGTTATTACAGGACGAAACTGATAATAGAATTCTTAAATGTGCTAAGGCATTAAATGCAGATCGTATAGTTACAGGAGATAGACATCTTCTTACATTAAAAGAGTTTGATGGTACCGGAATAACAAGGATTGCAGAATTTTTATATATTTTTGAAGATAAGAACAGGTCTAAGATATGAAAAAACTTGCTCTCACGATGGGAGACTCTGGAGGAGTCGGTCCAGAGATAATTATTAAGGCTCTTTATTCGTCTGAAGTGAGACGTTACTGTGCACCAATAGTTATTGGCGATAGGATTGTTATCGAAGAAGCATTGAACCTGCTTAAACTGCCTTTAACGTTAAGAATAATTAAATCTCCAGAAGAATCTCAAATAGCCTCAGGATCAATTAATCTCATTGATGATAGAGTGATGAAAAAATTTAAGAAAGGCCAGCCGACTGCAGAAAGCGGCAGGGCATGTGTGAGTTACATTAAAAAGGCGGTTGAGCTTGCATTACATAAGCAGGTCGATGGAATTGTTACTGCTCCGATATCAAAAAAGGCATTTAAAATGGCTGGTTTTACATGGCCTGGCCATACAGAGATGCTTGCTGATTTAACTAATACAAAAGAATATGCAATGATGCTTGTGGGCGGGCCTTTAAGAGTTATTCTTGCGACAATCCATGTGCCTTTGAAAAGTGTCCCTGCTTTAATTACAAAGGACAGGGTATTGAAGACCATTCGTCTTGCTATGAAGGCATGTGATATGTTTGGCATTAAAAATCCAAAAATTGCTGTTGCCGGACTTAATCCGCATGCAGGCGAGGCAGGTATATTCGGTGATGAGGAAATAAAAAAGATTATTCCTGCTGTTGAAGCAGCTAAAAAAGAAGGGATTCCGGTATCAGGTCCTTATCCTCCGGATACAATTTTTCATAAGACATATAAAGGAGAAATTGATATTATCGTTTGCATGTATCATGACCAGGGGCTCATTCCTCTAAAGATGATTGCCTTTGAGGAAGGTGTTAATGTCACAGTTGGGCTGCCATTCATCCGGACATCTCCTGACCATGGTACCGCATATGACATTGCATGGAAAGGTGTTGCGAGTCCGACGAGTATGATCGAGGCAATAAGATTGGCGGCGTCATTAAAGGTATAACATAGAACAGATATCAGATATAGGATAGATTCAGGAAAGGTTGTCTCAGTACGCCTTAGAAGGATTTTAATCAGAAAATTAATTCAAAAAATGCAGACATTGTTCAAAATTTTATTTAACTTGATGGGGTTATTGAAAGTATCTTTATTTGTTATATCCTTTAAAATATTCAAAAAACCATCAATTAAAGGTACACTAAGGTATCAATCCCGATATATATCGGGACTCACAACATCTACATTTCCTAATTGCATTATTTGAGATAGTGAACCTTAATAAAAAACACATCATAAGCTGGACTCTTTTTGATTTTGCAAACTCAAGTTACTCTGCTGTCATTGCTGCTGTTGTATTCCCTGTATATTATGCCACTGTCGTCGTGGGGAATGAGACAGGACTCGGGGACTTGTGGTGGGGAAGGGCCATTTCAGTGAGTATGGCAATTGTAGCCTTAAGTTCACCATTTCTCGGAGGCATTGCTGATTATGGGGGTCTCAGAAAGAGATTTCTGTTTCTTTATACAGCGTTGAGTGTTGCTGCTATTGCAAGCTTCTCCTTCCTTCATAAAGGAATGGTTATTGAAGGATTTATACTTATCGTCATTGCAAATCTTGGTATGGAAGGCGGACTTGTTTTTTATAATTCCTTTCTTCCGAGGATTGCCCCGGCTGAATATCAGGGCAGGGTTTCAGCGTGGGGATTCGGGGTTGGTTATGCCGGCTCTATACTATCACTCTTATGTGCAATTCCATTAGTAAGAGCTGGTCAGTTTGAGCTCACATGGCTTATGGTTGCATCCTTTTTTGCTCTTTTTTCGGCACCTGCCTTTCTTTTTCTACCAAAGGACATAAAAGGAAAATTCTCAGCAGTTCAGGCTGGAGTGAAAGGCTTTACATTTACCCTGAAGACGTTAAAAGAGATGTGGAAAAGAACAGAATTCAGAAAGTTTTTGATCGCGTATCTCATCTATGAAGACGGGGTGAATACAGTAATAGTATTTTCAGGCATATTCGCCGCAACTACCCTTGGCTTTAAACCACAAGAACTCATTGTGCTTTATATTATCGTTCAGATTACAGCCCTTCTCGGCGCATTTATAATGGCAAAGCCAGTTGATTTTTGGGGTCCTAAAAAAGTGGTGATGCTCTCGCTTCTCATGTGGACATCTG
>JBGPQS010000182.1:0-3156 GCA_041489235.1 Thermodesulfovibrionia bacterium | reverse complement strand
CTAATAAGTCTATACGCCTCTCCTATTGCATTCGTTCCCGACGCACAGGCATTAGAAATCCCGAGACAGTACCCTTTTATCCCGAGTTTTTGAGCAACAGTTGAAGACGCCATACTAATTGTTGTTGATGGCATAACATAGGCTGATATGTGTGATGGTTGATGGGTCATGTTCGATAAGTATATCTTTTGCAGTTCTCTTTCAATGGTACTTATACCGCCACGGCTTGAACCGATAATTACACCACCCAAATCGAGTGAAGAGTGATGAGTGAAGAGTGATGAGTGAAGAGAAATCATTCCTGCATCTTCTGCAGCCATCATTGCTGCAGTAACAGCATAATGCACAAAAGGGTCGAGACGGTTTATTTCTTTTAGGGAAAGATATCTCCCTTCATCAAATCCTTTTAATTCTCCTGCCACTTTCCATCTCATCTCAGAGGCATCAAATTTTGTTATGGGCCTTATTCCTGACAATCCAGCCTTAGCAGCCTCCCAGGAGTCATAGAATGAATTACCGAGAGGGCTGACTGCTCCAATGCCTGTTACCACAACTCTTTTCATAGTTAATTATAGTAGCACAAGATTGTTTACAATTTTCTAAGCATTTATATTATTATTATGGGTTAAGAGGAGTAATTGGTAGGAGAAATACTCAGAAAGAGACGTGAGGAATTAGGTAAAGATTTAAGGGAAATTGCCCAAATCTCAAAGATAAGATATGACTACCTCAAGGCAATCGAGAATGAAGCCTTTGAGAAACTCCCTTTGGAAGTATATGTAAAAGGTTATATCAGAGAATACGCGAAAATCCTGAATATCGATCCCGAGGTTGTTATAAATGAATATATTCAACAGACATCACCACCCCAAGCTGAAAAAAGGGAAGCCCCTTTAAAAGAAACCGCTCAGAGGAAACATCTAAGAATTCGATACGTATTACTACCGTTCCTGTTAATAATACTATTTGTATTTTTTCTATTCTCATCAAATCCAAAAAAATTGATACTTCCCTCTCACCCTCATGAAACGAAAGAAGAAAATCTCTCTTTAGTGAAAAAAAACCATCATGTTCTCGAGGTCTTTGCAACAGATACAACCTGGCTTCTTGTGACTATAGATGGAGCTCAAAAGAAAGAAATATTGCTTAAGCCAGGTGAGTCAGCGAAGTGGCAGGCAAACCAGAATTTCTCCTTAAAGATTGGTAATGCTGGAGGGATCAAATTGGTATTTGACGGGAAAAATCTTGGCCCTCCCGGGAAAAAAGGTCAGGTTATCAGACTCAACCTTCCTGAACAAAATTCTACGCTTTAAATTCTATGTGACGTCTACCCCACCAAATAAAAAGGGAACACTTATTGGCCTGAACCATAAAGAAGATACAATGGCATTAGGAATACTCCTTGAACTCAAGAACACTTCGATAACTTTTAAATCACTAATAAAATCCGTCAGGGGGATTAACAGGGTGGTATTAAGCGATATAAATCTCTACGAATAAGTTGTTACTACTCTTTTTCTGAAAATCTTCTCCTACCTTCCACCCTCATTTTTGCTTGAGGATTATATATGTGGCTCCTAATCCTCCATCACAGTCCTTAGCGGTAGAGTAAGCAAGTACCCATTTTTTAAAACTACCTTGAAGCCAATTTTTTAAAGCCTCTTTAAGAACCGGGCCTCGGGGAGATCTGAGTCCCCTTCCGTGTATTACCTTTACACAAAACATTCGTTTTTTTATGGACTCTTTTAAGAACATGCTTAATGCTTCTTTAGCCTCAATGAGGGTCATCCCGTGAAGATCGATATCGTCCTGTACAGAAAATTCACCCTGATGAAGTCTCTGAGTAATATCTTTTCTTATATCTGGACTTATCCACTCCATGTACTCCCCTGTGTCAGAAAGCCTTATTTTTCTTTTCCCGTTGACGATCTGTCTTAAGATCTCGAGTGAATCATCTGTTCGAATAGGATGAGACTTAATTATTCGAGGCTTTTGAAAAGGAATTTCCCTGAATTCTTTTATCTCCCTGACACCTGTCATGGCATCGAGGAATATCTCCTCGTCTGTCTTTTTTCCTGATGTATTTTTTTGAATCGTATGTTTCTTATTAAAAGTATCCTTTCTTCGTTCAAGGGCATCTTTCAGTCCTTTAAATGGGGCAAATGACCACTCGGATTTCTCTATTAGATTATTTTTTTGTTCAACGTGTTTACCAGCCACCACCGCCTCCGCCACCGCCACCTCCTCCGGATGAACCGCCTCCTCCGCTTCCAGAGCTTGAACCAGGCGCTGTTGAGGAAGAGGATATCGCATCAGAAAATGAACTTCCCAGAGAGGATGCTAAACCACCTGCTCCAAAAGTACTCCAGTTTGGACCAGAATACCAGACAGGGGAATACGTTCTTCCGCCAATACCTGCACCAGAGAGAACATCTGAGAACTGTTCTGCCCATGCCTGTTCTATATCAAGGGCAAGAGCATAAGGTAAATACTTCTCAAAAAGCTCAGGCGTTCTTTCAGGAGGATTCATAAGATTAAGCCTGTCTTTTTCTGTTGCAGAGAGAAACATCTTAAACCCTTCAATCTTATCTAAAACCTTTCTCCCTGCACGAGTAGGAGCCTTAAGCCATTGATAAAACAGATAGTTGATAAAAACGATACTTGCAAGAATTACAATCACCAAGAAGGAAGTAGAAAAGGCAAGCATAAATAACCCGAAAATTTCTCCGGCGACAAAAGGAATAGAAAAAAGCGTCAGAAAGAGTGCACCGCCAGAAGTAATCAGTTTACCTCCTCTGCCAGAGATAACATCTTTCCATCGTCTATACACAAGGAGTACGAGAAATGTCACACCGATACTCCAGCCAGTAAGCCAAATACACAGGAAGATAACAATCGCTCCTTTCCCTGTTGACTCTGAAAACCCGTTGATGACCATAATGATTACGGACAACAGTAAGCCAGGGAAAAAATATCTCCTGTTGGTAATAAAATAGATCTTCTCAAAATTCATTTTAAGAAAATTTTTTAAATCACTGAGAGCGCTTTGTATTTTTACATGGTTTGCGGTTTTAAGCTCAATCTCTTTGCCTGAGTCTAAAAGTTTTGTTGATATTTTTTTCTCTTCTGGCGTTAAAACTGATTCGTTTGCTTTAT
>JBGPQS010000181.1:0-3158 GCA_041489235.1 Thermodesulfovibrionia bacterium | reverse complement strand
ACCGAGAATGAGTGAAAGGGCGATTTCCTATTCATAACTATTAAAACCCTTCAATCCTGAACGGGCTTTCAAGGTCACCCTCATATCTTATCTCATCTACTTTCTCTTTCCTCCCCCAGCCTGCATAGAGCCTATCGGGAAGGTTGAATACCATTCCTTCACGGTCGCCCACATTTTTATATGCATGAACAACACCTGGAGGCACAATGACGATAAGCCTGTCTGATATGTGAATAATTTTTTTATTCTGATAGGTAGCGGATTCTTTGCGATTATCCCAGAGATAGAGCTCAAATTTCCCTAAAAAGCAGAAATAATCTGTCTGCTCTCGATGTTCGTGAGGCCCTCTGGCGATATTCGGGTGTGTAATGGAGATATAGCCCATCTGCGGCACAAAACTCTCTGATAATTCATCTTTTCTGAAGAGTTCAGAAAGCCAGCCGCGACTGTCGGGATACACGTTAAACTCCTTAATAACAATACCTTCTATCTCGCCATTTCTAAACATTTCTTCTATGAAAGGACAGGCTTACTGGGCCTTTGGTATGACATAGGTGCAGGAAAGGTCTCCCTCGGACATGCATTGGTGGCGGGTCACTTCTTTTTTGAGAAGATCTCTATACATCTGCAGTTCGTATCTGCACGCCTCTTTGAATTCAGAAGCAACCTTTGCGATAGGGCAGTTAAATTGTTTTAACTTATAATTGCCGTCGTTATCATCAAGGTCAACAAGATATCCTTCTGACTCAAGAATGTTCTTGAGCCCGTATACCTTATCATGAAGGCTTTTTTTATCAGAGAGGGATTCTTTATGTTCCTTTAAGAGTCTTTCTTTTCGCCACCTGAATATATCATCAATCTTGTTCAGGCCGTCATTCTTTTCGATGTCTTTAAAAGCACTTACGATAAACTTGTGATATGCCTTTGGGAAAAGCTCATCTGCCTTATCAGTAAGCTTGTAAAGGAAAGCTGGCCTGCCCACACCCTGCCTTTTTATCACAAAGTCAACTATGCCTTTTCTTTCGAGGAATAAGAGGTGTTGCCTTATCCCCATTGGAGTTATGTCGAGGTGTTTACTCAGTTCATAAATAGACAGAGGATTGCTCTTTTTGAGGAGGAGTATTATCTTTTCCCTTGTGGGGTTTTCATTAACCAATGAACTCATGGTAAGAAAATAGCATAAATAAATTTTTTTGTAAACAATTTTAAATAAAACATATAATTTTTTCCCAGATTCCAAAAATGGTACATGAAAATGTATAATTAAAGAACAATTAAACATAAAAAAAGGAATAGTGAAATGTTTGAGAAATGTCCGGGAGCAGCTAATATACAAACTCCTACACTTGAAATAAAGAGATGTCCAGAATGCGGCAAGGAAGTGGAGATTTTCTCTACTGATTTGAAAGTAACGTGTACTATATGCGGATTTACAGTATATAATGATGTAGAATCATGCGTACAATGGTGCAAGTATGCCGAGAAATGTGTCGGGAAGGAATTTTTCCAGAGACTAAAAAAAAAGAAAAAAGAGATGAATGAAGAAAAAGACAGTATCCCTGAAAGTGCAATGAATACATTTGCTCACATAAAAAGGATGCATCGTTCAAAAAGTCAGGAAATATACTCAAGATTAAAAGAATTTAAAAAAATGTGGTCGGAGAAAAATGATGAGGAGATTTTCGCGGAACTGGCTTTCTGTATTCTCACCCCACAATCTCACGCAAAAGCCTGCTGGAATGCTATCGGGAGACTGAAAGAAAAGGGCATATTGTTCAAAGGAGATGCCCAAGAAATTGGAAAGGGATTATGTGGCGTGAGATTTCACAATAAAAAATCAGATTATATTGTCAGAGCGAGAAAATTCTTCATGAATAATGGAACAATGAGTGTGAGACCCGCACTGAGCCAATTCAGTAATAAATGCAAATGCAGGGAATGGTTAGTGAAGAACATAAATGGCTTTGGGTATAAAGAGGCAAGTCATTTCTTGAGAAATATAGGATTCGGGGAGAAAATTGCAATCCTTGACAGACATATACTTAAGAATTTAAAACAACTTGGAATAATAGAAGAAATTCCACAATCAATGAGCAGGGCAAAGTATTTGCAAATAGAGAAAAATATGGTAAAGTTTGCAAAGCAGATCGATATACCTGTTTCTCACCTTGACCTGTTGTTCTGGTATAAGGAGACAGGGGAGATATTTAAATAAGGATTTAAAGAACTAAAAAATTATCATGATGATTTCGGGAATCAGAACACTTTTTTTATGTACATTTTTAATTTTTGTTTTCATGGTCTCATCTTCTGGTGCCGAGGTATATTCCTTCAGCAAAGATAACTCAGTAATTGGTTTTATTAAAACACACAAGGTTGCAGAAGGAGAGTCTTTAATTGAGATAGCGAGAAATTTCGATCTTGGCTACAATGAAATTGTTGATGCAAATCCTGACTTCGATCCTTTTATTCCCGGAACTGGCATATCTGTAAAGATTCCAGCGTCATGGGTTCTCCCGGAATTA
Organism: Thermodesulfovibrionia bacterium; assembly: GCA_041489235.1. Classification (GTDB taxonomy): domain Bacteria; phylum Nitrospirota; class Thermodesulfovibrionia; order Thermodesulfovibrionales; family SM23-35; genus VGWZ01. The sequence goes on along the minus strand of JBGPQS010000181.1, from coordinate 633 downwards.
GTATCCTATGATGGCATTGTGATAAATCTCTCAGAAATGAGGCTCTATTACTTTTTCACACAGAAAGAATTAAAACTTGTAAGAACATTCCCAATAGGGATAGGTGATGAAGGCACCGATACTCCGATAGGGAAATTCAGGGTAATAGAAAAATTAGTCAAACCAAGCTGGCATGTCCCTGAGTCTATCAAGAAAGAAAAACCAGAATTGCCAAAGGTGGTGCCACCCGGACCTGATAACCCTCTCGGTTCTCATGCGTTAAGACTTTCTTTGAGTAGCATTCTCATCCATGGAACAAACAAGCCATGGGGCGTAGGAAGAAGAGTGAGTCATGGATGCATACGATTGTATCCAGAAGATATCCCGAAACTTTTTCAACTGGTGCCTCATGGAGCCAAGGTGGTCATTGTTCGACAGCCTGTAAAGGTGGGACTCAAAAATAGTAAAGTGTATATCGAAGTACATAAAGATGACTCTTTGAGTACAGGCTATTTTAACGAAGCGGTAAATTTATTGAGAAAAAAGAATTTCCTTAAAATTGTGAACACTGAAAAGTTATATCGTGCCATTATTGAGAAGAGTGGAATCCCTGTTGAGATTTCGAATTAAGTGAAAGCAAGGCCCAAAAAATTT
>JBGPQS010000180.1:0-3174 GCA_041489235.1 Thermodesulfovibrionia bacterium | reverse complement strand
TGTCAGAATATCCTCTTTTGGCTTGTAAATAAGCAGCTTCCCCGGTGATAACATTGTCGTTGAATAATCCATAAAAAGATCTGTTGAGGAGGATATCTCTTTAAAAACTGCCTGATTATTATCTCTTACAGGCCCAAAGACCCTGTATTCAGGCCTCAGGGCATCTATAGAGTTAAAGAACGATTCCTTAGAGATTAACACATTAAATTCTTGGAAACCGTGCTCCCCAGTCATACCATTTCCAGACATCTCTTGCCAATTCCTCGTACTCACTCTTGATATGTTCAAAGAGGCGTGCATTCTCTATGGCTATCGCACCATCACTTGCAAGTGCAGAAAGGAAATCTATCTCTGAGGCATAAAAAGAATAAGGGATTGACGTATAAACCCTGAGGATACCGATAACAGTACCTTTGACACTTAGAGGGAGAGAAAGGAGTGCTCCGATACCTTCTTTAATAATTTCCTCTGGATACTGTAATCTCTCATCGCTGGAAACATCGTGTACAATAACTGCTAATCCCTTCATGCATTCCTGGTCTATAATGCTCTTTTCTATTTCAACAGGACCTTTCTTTATATATGCCTCACTGAGCCCATAGGTAGCCCTTATCTCCAGGGTTTTCCTCTCTTCATCGAGAAGACGGATAGATGCTGCCTTGAAACCAAGCGCCTTCGTCGCATTCTCAACAACCTTGTTGAGCACTTCATGAAGGGAGAGAGTTGAACTTATAGATCGGGATATCTCGATAAGGGCTTGCATCTGTTGCCAGATTCTTGCCCTGTCTGTAAGAATTCCTCCGAGAGATGAAAGAAACCTGAGCCTTTGAATTTCCTCTTCTGTAAAATCGTGAGGCTCTGATGTATAAACCCTGATAACACCTATTGCCTTTTCCCTTACCGTGAGAGGACAACTCATCACTGACCTTATACCTTCCCTCTTTGCCTCCTCAAGATACAGAACATGTGGTTCTGCGGTAATATCTTTTGTTCGTATACATTCTCCTGCGAGTACCCTCTGGTCAATATGATGCTTCTCTAAAATAACAGGCCCCTTTTCAAGATATGACTTACTCATTCCATATGCAGCAACTATCTGAAGGGTCTTGTTCTTTTCATCGAGAAGCCTTATAGTGCATCCTTTTACACTAATCAGTTCTGTAATATTTTTGGCGAGTACATTGAGTGTTGTCGTGAGGTCATATGAAGACACAAGCTCTTCAAAAAGCCCGCAAATATCATATAGTGGATTTTCTTCTTTCATGTCTGGAGGTTATCAAAATAAAAGATGTTTTGTCAAACAATTGTTTCTTTAGATTGTATTGACAGGTATCAGAGAAAACTGCTTAAATCAATCGTAGTCTGTAAATACTTATGAATCCCAAAGACATTTTTTTTATGAAGCTGGCACTTGAAGAGGCCAGACTTGCTTTTAGTGAAGGTGAAGTCCCTGTTGGTGCAATTCTTGTAAAAGATGACAACGTCATTGCACATGCGCATAATTGCAGAGAGGCTTCAAAAGATCCAACAGGTCATGCTGAACTATCAGTACTCAGGTCCAGAACAAATGAAAGTGAGAGCTGGCGATTCACAGATACAACACTTTATGTTACAAAAGAGCCGTGCATTATGTGTGCAGGTGCAATGATAAATGCACGACTCGGGAGACTTGTGTACGGATGCAAGGATGCAAAGGGTGGCGCAGTTGACAGCCTTTATCGTTTACTTTCAGATAAAAGACTTAACCACCGGGTAGAAGTTGTATCAGGTATTCTTGAAGATGAGTGCGCAGAAATTTTACAGCAGTTTTTTCAATCTCGGAGATGACTACATTTCTTTATTGTATTTTTTTTGAACTTTTAACGTTAAACTTTCGTTAAGGGAGAGGTGCCAGAGTGGTTGAATGGGGCGGTCTCGAAAACCGTTGTGGAGGCAACTCCATCCAGGGTTCGAATCCCTGCCTCTCCGCCAGTTGGAAACTCTAATTTAAAAATGGATGCAATAAAAACTGGCACAGGATTTGCTTATATGTGCGACGTGTTTAATAATTTTTTAGTAGAAATGTAATGAGCTTACCTATAAAATAATCAGTGCTACACTATGTCAAAGGTTAAACATATGACAAAAAAGACACGGGTGACTTCAAGAAGCACAAGAAATAAGACGAAAGGCCTTCTCATCCAGGAGGCCACCTCATGTTCAATAAAAGAGTTTCTTGAAAAGAAACTTAATCGCTACATAAAAGAGATGACTCACCTCGAAAACTCCAATCTTTATAATGCTGTCATTTCAGAGGTCGAAAGATCACTCATTTCAATAATCCTTAAAGAGACTGTGGGCAACCAACTCAAGGCTGCAAAAACCCTCGGGATAAATAGAAATACGCTCAGGGCAAAAATAAAAGAATATAAAATTCGCTTGTAATCTACATCATTAGTTACCCCCTTTCTTTGTTCTATTGTCTTGAAAAGCTCTACATATCATGCTATTATCGTTCTGTGCTTAAAGAAGCAATTTTTTATCATTTAACTCATCGTTCATTTCATTGTTATGACAACCCTTACTTGTGAGAAGACACCTAAACAGGTCATGCGCGAGGTCACTGAGGACATGATTCTGCGCGCGATCAAGTTAGCGAAGAAGAGAGGTCGCACGATTTACATCAGCAAGTCGGCAAAAGGCAAAGGGGTCGATGTAAGCACCCTCGATCCTCGTACGCCTGAAGGAATAAAGAACCTCGACGCCTTCTTTTCAACGATTAAGCGGGTATACACCTTCTCAGGCCTCGGTGCGCCCGAGGAACCCAACGCAATCAACTGGCGGCTTATCAGTCTTCCGTCATGGAGAAGAACCCTTGTGCTAGTGCAAGTTGGCGTATCGTTTCTCATGAAAGGGACGCCACTAAAGAATAAGCTCTATCGTTGGATGGGGTGCACGATTGGCAAAAACGTTGAGATCATGCAAATGGCATGGCTTGATCACTTCCGGCCGGAGCTTATCTTCATCGGTGACAATACATTGATTGGTGCTTACACACACATCACTTGTCACGGTTATGAAGGTTGCGGCCGATTTCGTTATGGCCTGGTAGAGATAGGATCGAACTGCACCATCGGTGCAGGGACAGGTATTGGACCGATCAAGATTGAAGATAACGTGCGCACGCTCCCGGGC
>JBGPQS010000179.1:0-3179 GCA_041489235.1 Thermodesulfovibrionia bacterium | reverse complement strand
CTCTTCTCAGTCTTCTTAAAAAAAGAAAATTAAAGACGATCGTTGAAATAGGAACAGCGAAAGGAGGAACACTTTACGTGTGGTGTAAAATTTCTGAGCCTGATGCCTTAATAGTAAGCATAGATTTGCCCGGTGGTCCTTTTGGTGGAGGGTATACATTAAATGACATTAAGAAATTCAGAAAATATAAGAAAAAAAGTCAGAAGTTATATTTTCTCAGGAAAGATTCACATAAACAAACGACAAAGAAAATATTAATGGAAATATTACAGGGTCAAAAATTAGATTTTTTGTTTATTGACGGAGATCACAGATATACAGGTGTTAAAAAAGACTTTCACTTTTATTCACCGCTTGTAAAACCAAATGGTCTCATCGTATTTCATGACATTCTTTTCCACCCACAAATTCTAAAATGTAAAGTAGATAAATTCTGGAATGAAATTAAAGATAGGTTTAAGTATAAAGAATTTATCGATAGGGAAGATGACCGCGGTTGGGGACAATGGGGTGGAATCGGAGTTTTGTATAATAGATGAGAGCAGGTCTCTCAAGGAGGGTATATCTTATGGATAAAATTAACATTGGAAACAATGTTTTTATTCCTATGCTGGTAGTGATTGTGGGAGCAAATGTTGAGGGGAAGGCCAACTTTATGGCTGTGGGCTGGATTACACGGGCAAACGCACAGCCACCCATGCTGGCTATTGGTATTAACAAAGCCCATTATACTCCTTTAGGAATCCGTGAGAACGGAACATTCAGTGTCAATTTCCCGAGCGCTGACATGGTTGAAAAGACAGATTATTGCGGGATTGTATCAGGAAGGAAAACCGACAAGTCAAAGATATTTAAGGTGTTTTATGGTGAAACCAAAACCGCTCCAATGATTGAAGAATGTCCTCTCTGCATGGAATGTAAAGTCGTGGAAACAGTTGATTTGCCTTCTAACACCCTGTTTATTGGTGAAATCGTAAGAGCATACACTGATAAACTCTTTCTGACTGATGGAAAACCTGACTTCAAGAAAATTAATCCGCTTCTTTTTACTATGCCAGACAACAGTTACTGGGCTATGGGCGAGTATATTGCAAAAGCCTGGTATGTCGGTAAAAAGTTTAAACAGGAGAACGAATAAGGATATATTTATTAAGCAAGCTGGGCATAGTATTTGATTGGTTAGTCAATGTGACCCTTGCGGGAAGGCTGGATGCTTTCCAAGAATAAGCGAAAATACTATGTACAGCCTGGGAACAATTTTTACCCTACCACATCAAGATTCCTGATCCGAAATCCTACACCTAAATCCTCGGCAACCTTTCTGCATTTTTCTACATCAACACCCTCAAGTTCAACAACCGTAAGTTGGACATGAGGTATAAATTGTTTGGCCTCTTTTATAAATGAGAGGATTTCTCTGTACGCATTTTTGAAAGTAGGTTTACACACTCTGTTGTATGTCTCTTCATCATGAGCATCAAGGCTCACTGAGATACTATCAACAACACCTTTGAGTTCAGGAAGAATATTTCTCTCATGTATCAGATTTCCATGCCCGTTTGTGTTTACCCTGACATTCCCATTATTCTGCTTTATCCATGTGGCAACACTCTTCACCAGATCAAGTCTCAGGAGCGGCTCTCCATATCCACAAAATACAATCTCTTTGTATTGTGATGGATCACCTATTGCATCCTTAAGCTCTTCCTCTGAGGGTTCTTCTGCAAGTCTCAGGTTGTGACCTTTTACATAGTCTGTGTGGAATCGTATACAGAAGGAGCATTCGTTTGTGCACCGGTTTGTAATATTAAGATAAAGGTTATCCCTTATCTTGTAGGCGATTACGCCTCTTTCTGGTAACTGGCCAATTTTAAAAAGGCGTTTTGCATTCAAAGTAGTAATCCTTGCAAGGTCTTCTATGGTTATGCCTCTCATTTCTGCAATTGCATGTGCTGTATGGATGAGATAAGAAGGTTCATTTCTTTTTCCCCTGAATGGTTCGGGTGAGAGATAGGGCGCATCTGTTTCGATAAGTAGATAATCATCAGGTATCGCCTTTACAATCTCCCTCGGCTTTTTCGCATTCTTGAATGTCACAGGTCCTGCCAGGGATATATAAAACCCAATTGCCATAGCCTTCTCCGCCATCTCTCTATCGCCAGAAAAGCAATGGAGGACTCCCTTGTTTACTCCGGATTTTCTGATGATTTCAAGGGTATCTTTTTTTGCTTCCCTGCTGTGAATCACCACTGGGAGATCGACTTCTTTTGCATAGTGAAGTTGTTGCATAAATACATCTCTCTGAATCTCTCGCGGAGAATTATCATAGTGGTAGTCAAGACCAATTTCACCAATCGCGACTACTTTACCCCTTCCCTGCCCCGCCGCGGCAAATCCCCCCTCGCCCCCCTTTACTAAAGGGGGGATGGGGGGATTATTAATTACATCTCCTCTAAACGGCCTCTGTAACCTGAACTCTTTTGCCCACGTTTTTATCTGATTGAAAATGTCCTCTGTGAAGTCCTTTGCGTCATGTGGATGGATTCCGACTGCTGAATAGATAAAATCATATCTTTGAGAAAGCTCAAGACCTCCACGATTGCCTTCTAAGTCAGACCCGATAGTAATTATTGCCTCTATACCTGCCTCTTTTGCACGTTGAATGACCTCTTCCCTGTCCTTATCAAAGGCATCCATTTCTAAATGACAATGTGTGTCAATCATGTTACTCATAGTAATTTAGCATCTCAATAACAGTCTTTTTCATAGGACTATAAAAACTATAATTTGAATATCTTTCTTAAGATTGACTTTACATTTTCTGTTTCAGAAATTTCTATCTTACCCAGATTCCTGAGAATGTACTGCTTTTCAATAGTTGCCTGTTTCCCAAGTCTGATGTATGATTCTGCAATAAGACCGCTTTCTTTCCAATTAATAATTTTGTAATCAGCTTCGGTTGAATATTGCTGTGTTGTTATCCTTGCAACAAGGACATCCTGATCGCCTGAATCATACAGGACAAGTGCAGGTCTTTTTGAGGTATGCTGCAGGTCGGCATGAGGGAATCCAACAAGAATGATATCGCCAAAGCTATAGGCTGTCATAGATGGCATCTTTTTATGAGTATCCTTTCAAGAACTGGGACATCGTAAAGCTATTCCAAATAGCATCCTCAT
>JBGPQS010000178.1:0-3181 GCA_041489235.1 Thermodesulfovibrionia bacterium | reverse complement strand
GTTTTTAAATCATTTTGACGTGCAGATGTCAAAAATGATTTTTAAAAAATAAAAAAATATCATTTTGATGTATTTCTAAATGAAAAACACTTTCAATAGCAACCGCAACCGCCCTCCCAAACAGGTCCTAGGGTTGGCTTCTAACATAATCTCCTTCTCAGAAAAGGGTATTCTTACGATACAATAAAAACAGTGATGAAGTTTAAAAACTTTAAGGAGGACTAAAAATGAAAAAAGTTGTTATTTTAATTACAGCTTTACTATTCCTTTCACAGGTAGGCTGTACAAAATCAATACGCTATTCAGAAGAGGAGATTAAAGGATTTTCCCCTGCCATCCAGGAACATATAAAACAGGGCGAGGTTGTGCTTGGTATGACCCCTCAACAGGTAAGGTACGCATGGGGATCTCCAGATTCCCTAAAAATTCTTGAACCATCCGAAGGAAAGACAAGAGAAGAATGGATTTACTCAACATTCGGGGTGGTTGAGACAAAACTTCTTCTATTTTTTGACGGCAAACTCATATATATGAAATAATCAAGCCTTCGACCCATATGTAGATACCAAAAGGGAACCGGTTTACAACTCGTTGATATGAAGAGTTCAGAGATAAGAACTACATTTTTGGAATACTTTAAATTAAAAGGGCACAGTATTGTGCCAAGCTCTCCCCTCATCCCACGACATGACCCTACCCTTCTTTTTGTGAATGCGGGAATGGTTCAGTTTAAAACATTTTTTCTCGGAGAAGAAAAGAGCACTTATCTTCGTGCAGTCTCCTGTCAAAAGTGCATGCGGGCAGGAGGGAAACATAGTGACCTTGAGAATGTAGGACATACGACAAGACATCATACATTTTTTGAGATGCTTGGAAATTTTTCCTTCGGTGATTATTTCAAGAAAGATGCAATTCTCTTTGCATGGGAACTTTTAACCGATTGGTTTACATTGCCAAAAGAAAGACTCTTCGTATCTGTATATGAGGAAGATGATGAGGCTGCAAAACTCTGGTCAGAACTGACCGGGCTTCCTGATGAAAGAATAGCAAGGCTTGGCCCAAAGGATAACTTCTGGCAGATGGGTGATACAGGCCCATGTGGCCCGTGTTCTGAGATAATAATAGATCAGGGAACACTTAGCGGATGCGGCAAGCCTGACTGTGCTGTTGGGTGCGATTGTGACAGGTTTCTTGAACTCTGGAACCTTGTCTTTATGCAATTTAACAGGGATGAGAAGGGAAAGCTTACCCCACTGCCGAAACCAAGTATAGATACAGGGATGGGTATTGAACGAATCAGTGCGATTCTTCAAGGGAAAATGACCAATTTTGACACAGACCTTTTTCAACCAATCATCAAGGATATTTCCGCTCTTTCAGCTGTTGAAGTTGGTTCGTCACAGGAGACAGATGTGTCCATAAGGGTTATCGCAGACCATATCCGTGCAATCACCTTTCTCCTTTCCGAGGGAGTGGTACCATCGAACGAAGGGAGAGGTTATGTTCTTCGAAGAATAATCCGCAGGGCATCACGACATGCAAAAACCCTTAACATGCATGAATCTTGTCTTTATAAATTAATACATTCTGTCATAGATGTAATGGGCACTATCTATCCTGAAATTGTCAGTGAAAGGAAAAGAGCTGAAAAGCTTCTTAAGATAGAAGAGGAAAGCTTTACGAGAACGATTGAGACAGGCATGAATATACTTGATGATATGATATCACAAGCAAAAAAGGAGGGATCTCAATTCATTCCCGGAGGAGAGGTTTTCATGCTCTATGATACATATGGTTTTCCTTTAGACTTTGCGAGAGATATTGCAATGGATGCAGGGCTAAGGATCGATGAAGAAGGGTTCCAGAGAGAAATGGAATTACAACGACAAAGGTCAAAGGGAAAATTATTTATTACTGCAATAATGCCTACATTAGAAGCTGCCGGACATACAGTCGAGACCGAGTTTATAGGATATGATAGTTTAAAGGCAGAATCTGTTATTGTAACTATCTTTAAAGATGGTAACTCAGTGAATGAATTGACAGAAGGTGAGGAAGGTGAGGTAATTCTTGACAGAACGCCTTTTTACGGTGAATCTGGTGGCCAGATAGGCGATACAGGAACTATAGAATCAAATGACTCACATATAAAGGTTCTTGATGCTAAAAAACCTGTTCTGCATCTTTATGTTCATTATGTAAAGGTTGAGAAAGGGAAAATCAAGAAAGGTGAAAAAGTTACCTGTATTGTTGACGGAGAGAGAAGAAGGGCTATCATGAGAAACCATACCGCTACTCACTTACTCCATAGGGCATTAAGCATAGTTCTTGGTGACCATATCAAGCAATCTGGATCAGTTGTCGGTCCTGAAAGACTCAGGTTTGATTTTACCCATTTCAATGCAATGCAGGATGAAGAAATAAAAAGGACTGAAGACCTTGTCAATGAAAAGATACTCGAAGATTTACCTGTGAGAACAGATATAATGAAGATCGATGAAGCGATGAAGACAGGTGCGGTCGCATTATTTGATGAGAAATATGGTGAAATGGTAAGAGTTGTGAACGTAGAAGGGTTCAGCAAAGAACTCTGCGGTGGGACACACTGTAAGGCAACAGGCGAGATAGGATTGTTTATGATTCTCTCAGAAGGGAGTGTTGCTTCTGGTATCAGGAGAATTGAAGCACTGACGGGAAAGTATGCCTTTGAGTATCTCAAACAGAAAAAAATGGAGATAGATGAAATAAAGGTGTTATTAAAAACTGAGATACCATTGGAGAAAGTAGAAAAACTTCTCAATGATATGAAATTACTCGAAAAAGAGATTCAAAAACTCAAAACTGGTACCACCAGAGACATGATTTCTGAGTCATTGAAAGAGGCACGAGAACATGATGGAGTAAAAATTGTAAAAATAAGAAAGGACGGCCTTAATGTAGAGGAACTCCGTCTCTTTGCTGATAATATTAGAGACCGTATCAAATCGGGTGTTGTTGTTGTCTCGTCAGTTATCGACAGCCAGGCATCCATCGTCTGTATGGTCACAAAAGATCTGAAAGGGAGATATCATGCAGGAGAGATTGTTAAAAGTATTTCCATAATTGCCGGCGGTAAAGGCGGTGGAAAACCCGAAATGGCACAGGGAGGCACACGAAATACAGAAAAACTGGACGAGGCACT
>JBGPQS010000177.1:0-3186 GCA_041489235.1 Thermodesulfovibrionia bacterium | reverse complement strand
ACAGCCAACAATATAGGTATGCTGACGTCCTGACCTTCCTCCGTTCAAGTAAGATGATATGTGCAAGCAGCCAGGGGCCGGACCCGATTGCCCGACTTTCATTTCTCTGAGAGTGAGATCTATCTGGTTAATGGCATCATTGAAAGACATGGTTTTCGTTGTCATGGTTTGAATTTCGTCAAGTCTTTCCCTGATTACTGCCTTTGCTTCCCCATCAAGTTCATCTGAAACACGAGCATACTGTGAGACGAAATCGAGCAGGCAGCTGCAAAGATCATTCAGTGCAATCGTCTTTTGCATATCGACTGCAGGTATTGAATTGAGGATGGGTTTCAGAACGTTTACGAGAAATCGAGCATTCGTTTCTCTTTGTTGATAAAAGTCTTTTTTATCACTATTATTATCATTATATATCAAATGCTTAGACTTATAATATTCAACCATTTTATTAAGTATCTGAAGGTATCGTTCTTTGCCCCATCCGATAGGGGATTCCCTCAGTATCCGGGCGATTATGGCTGGCGTAATCAGTTCATCCTCTCCTTGAGTTTTTAAGTTCACATTACCACTGGCGATCAGCTGCCTGAATTTCACAGCCTCATAATTTGATGAAATCCATGAGATAAATCCGAGTGCAGCTTTCCCAGGTCGGGTGAATGTTATGGGAAGTCCCTCCTCAAAAGTCATAGGAATGCCGAACTTGCATGATAGGTCATAGATCATAGGAACATAGTCGTCAAAGGATGTGTAAACGATCTCAACTTCATCATTCTTTTCTCCCGACGATATGATGCGTCGCAAAACCTCCCTTACCTCGTTTCTCCGTCCGACAGCGTGAAATATCTCTATGGTTGAGTCTTTGAATTCACCTGGCGCTTCCTCAGGCTTGAAAAGCCAGGGTAGTTTTTCTCTATTCGATGTGATTTCTAAGACCTCTTTTTCGATGGGAGGCTGAAGAAATCTTTGCGAGAAGGCAATGCCATGGACACCGTCATGAGGGAGGACAATCTTTTCACCGGGAAGAGCATCAATAAATAATTTCTCCAGAGATGAATAGGGAACGTCTGAAAGAAAAAGATAAAGTCTATTATCTGGCGCATCTTTATTAGCCTTCAATTTTTCTATAGCTCTTTTTAGTATTTCAGGCTTGTCCGCGTACTGGTTTTGCTGTAAATACAACTCATAATTTCTGAAAAGCTCTATGATCTCTATCCCCTTTTTTTCACTAACAAAATGTTTTAGCGTAAGACTGTCAGCATGTATTCCGCACATCCTCAGTCCTCTGATGGCCTCTCCAAGAGCTTCCACCATGCCTCCCTTCGGTTCCATCTTGTGGAAATAGGAAGCCTTCTTCTGTCTGATCTGATTGAACAGGTCTTCGATGATTATGAGCGTTGAAGTTTCTGATAAATACTTTATTGATTCTTTTGCAAGATCGAGAGCAACTACCTCATGGGCTAAGGATGTGAGGGTTTTGATTCTTAGATTTATATAGGGGATACCGTTTATGACTAATGATTCGGTAATTTGATGACCCTGGGAAAAAGAAGAGACAATAAGTAATTTTTCTTTTAGGCGGTGCGTATTACAGATTTCGGAGAGAGCTTTTTGAAGCCGAATCATGTTTTTGCTCTCACAACAACCTAAAATGTTCACATTTGTGTGTGCCGCTGGGATGGTTCGTGGTTATTTAATTGAACAGTCATAAGAAATCTTTGACCTTATTTTATCAGTTTCTCCAATACTTGTCCTCTGCCCTACAGTGAATGCATCATTCAGCAGGCATTCGCCAAGCCACTCAACGACGATTTATTAAGAATATCTTGTGAGAGAAGATTCACAGAAACAAGAACAAACTCCTAACGTGTGCCGTTGCCAAATGCACATTCGCAAGCCTGACCCTGTTTTGCATTTAACAAGTTAACGTTTTGAGAATTTAAACTTAAGGATTTTTTAGTCGAATCAGGTTCTCGTCAAATCATCCTTAATTTTTTCAAACTCTTCTTTACTGATCTCTCCTTTGGCATATCTCACTTTAAGAATATCAATAGCAGTCTCTTCCTTACCTTCCTTTTTTGAACCTCCTGCAATCATTTTAACAAGATAAACGATTCCTAAGATCAGCAATGCCCAGAAGATAATCATCGCAATCCATCCGAATCCAAATCCCATCCCCCAGCCATAATCCCAATGCATATAACCTCCTCCCCTTTCCTAATAAATTATCATGAAAACAGTCTCTTTTAAGGCAAGAATAAAATTTGAAAAGTTATTCTGAATCTATCAAATAGAGATCAAATTCTATCTTTTACATTTATCAGTCATGATGCACCAGACCACCCCTGCCCATGCCTGGCCCCATTCCTTGGCCTCTCATCCAACCCATCTGCAAAGCATGGTCGAACATCGTATAATGTATACGTGTTTGAAGAAGTATGGTATCTAATACTTCCTTTGTAGTGTTATCCTCTGCGTTGTTTGTTAGCCATTCGTATTGCGGGATAAGATTCTTTTCTAATTCTCTTGCATTCTCGTATGCCTGTGTTAATGTTGTTGTTTCTTTGACAGGTTGTACTTTTACATCAGATGGTAGTCCATATGCTGCAAACAGCTTATTTATCCATTCTATGTGATTTTCTTCTTGAGGAATTACCATCCTGTAAGGCATGTGGACTTGATATTTCTTACTATCCGCCTCATATTGGACTTTAGACAGTTTTTCTAAGGCTAAAATCTGTTTCAGTTTGCTTACCCATTCATCGCTTTTTGGTTTCTGTAATTTATCAGGTATACTTATGACTTGTTCATAATAGCCCATTCCATGCATCATCCCGCGACCCATTTGTGGTTGATCTTTCTGGCCAGACCCCATCATTCCTCCACCCATCATTCCAGGCCCCTGTGCATAAAGAATGGCAACGATTGCAAGAAGTGACATAATGGCTAATATTGCAACTAACTTTTTCATATTGCGCCTCCTTTAATAGACTTTACAAAAAAGTATATCAGTAATTTATGAAGAAATAATGAATAAACTATGAGTGACTGATAGCGATATTAAGAATTATCGATTATTGGTTATACTCAGCACAATTATATCTTGCATCAGAGGCGTTTGTTACAGGAAGGAGGAGAAAATCGGCACCAGACCATCACAGGTGTTTGGTTTGAATCATATTCATTGTT
>JBGPQS010000176.1:0-3217 GCA_041489235.1 Thermodesulfovibrionia bacterium | reverse complement strand
TTATAAAGCAGGATTGACTTGAGCGACATCTCTACGAGTCGTAGACAGAAATTTTTCGGTAACAGTTCTTAGTAAATTGGAGCGACAACAGTCTCGACTGTTTGAGCCCGCAGGGCGAGTTTCGAGACTGTAGCGAAAAGAGATTAGAACTGTCGAAAAATATCGTAGGAGAGAAAGTCAGTCCTGCTTATTGATGTATTTGGGCTGGAGTGAAGAGGAATAGAAGTTTTATAATAAGCTATGGCGAATAAGGTTCAGTGTGAGCTCTGCCCGAATGAATGTGTCCTGGAGAATAATCAACGGAGCAGATGCAGGGCAAGGATGAATAAGGATGGAGTTCTTTTCAGCCTTGTGTATGGTAAACCCTGTGCAGTTCATGTTGACCCAATCGAAAAAAAACCATTCTCTCACTTTCTCCCCTCAACAACTGCATTTTCTATCGCAACTGCCGGGTGTGTCCTCAGCTGTAAGTTCTGCCAGAACTGGCAGATATCTCAGGCAAAGCCCGAGGACACTGATACCTATGATTTGCCGCCGGACAGTGTGGTGAGACAGGCAATTTTTTATAAGTGCAGGTCAATCTCGTATACCTACACAGAGCCAACGGTTTTTTATGAATATATGTATGACACTGCACTCATTGCGAGGAAATACAATTTAAAAAACACGATGCATTCATGTGGCTATATGAAAGAGAAACCTCTCAGAACATTATCAAAGTATATGGACGCTGCAAATATTGATTTAAAGGCATTCACAGAAGATTTTTACGGAAAGATATGCGGAGGGAGTCTTAAGCCGGTGCTCAATTCTCTTGTGGTATTGAAGGAAGAGGGTGTGTGGCTTGAGATCACTAATCTTGTCATACCAACACTGAATGATGATATGAAAAATATTAAAGAGATGTGCAGGTGGATCCTGAAGAACCTCGGTCCGGATGTTCCGATACACTTCTCAAGATTTTACCCCGGTTATAAGTTAACTAATTTACCGCCCACACCTCTGGAGACACTTACAGAAGCAAGAAGGACTGCAATGGATGTGGGCTTAAAATTTGTATATATTGGTAACATACGACATGAAAGTGAAAGCACATTTTGCCCGAAGTGCAAAAAGATACTCATAGAAAGGACAGGGTATTTTGTTAAACAGAATAATATATCGAATGGGAAGTGCCGCTTCTGCGGCACATCCATTCCAGGTGTATGGACCTAAACATTGAAAGGAAGGCAGATATGCTGAACAACCCCTGCAAAGCAACAAAATTTAACTATAATTCACATAACTGCAAATCTAACACAAATACATTTTGCACGAAGGCTGGCTGGCCAAGCGAGAGGTCTATAAGGAGTCGCTGGCAGGCCTTTTTCAGCACATCTGCCTTCCAAAACAAACTCATTAAAGTGGAGTTAACAAAATGAAGAGAAGAGATTTTCTGAGGCTATTTTTATTAGGAGGTATTTTCAGCTTGTTTGGCAAGAAGGTTAAGGCTGAGAAGAAGCCCGAGAAGAAGTTAAAGGAGGCTATGTTCTGGAAAAGATTAGATTAAGCCTTAAACTGTTCACTGTCTTTTGTTTACTCCTGCTTGCTTTTCCCGTGGGATGCAGTGGTGAGATAAAAGAGCCATCTGTTGCCGGAACTTTCTACCCTGCTCAGAAAGACACGCTGAAAAAGATGGTTGATGACTTTCTCTCAAAAGCCCCGAGGAGCAGCTATAGCGGGAAACTCATCGCACTTATCGCACCACACGCAGGCTATCAATTCTCAGGTCAGGTTGCCGCATATTCTTATAAACAATTTGAAGGGAGAGACATCAAAACAGTAATACTGATAGGGCCAAGCCATTATAAGAGCTTCACCGGTATATCTGTGTATGCAAAAGGAAGCATGAGGACCCCTCTTGGAGATGTGAAGGTTAATGAAAAGATTGCAAGAGCTCTTCTCAATGAAAATGCAGATATACGTTTTTATCGGGATGCCTTTGAGAAGGAACATTCACTCGAGGTGCAACTGCCCTTTCTTCAGAAGGTAGTAAAGGATTTTACGATAGTGCCTGTTCTTACTGGTACCCTCACAAAGAAGTCTTTCGAATATTTAACAGAAAGGCTTATAGAAATACTCCGGGAAGACGAAAAGACAATCATTGTTGCGAGCACAGACCTTTCACACTTTCATGACTACCACACTGCAATGACAATGGACAGAAAGATGATAGATGCGATAGAGAGGATGTCTATCGGAGATATAGAGGGATATTTAATGAGCAGAGATGCTGAGATGTGCGGCGGATATGCAGTGCTCATAACAACGGCTGTTGCAAGAGGACTCGGTGCAAACAATGGTCTCCTTTACAAATATGCGAATTCGGGGGACATCACCAATGACAAGGACCGCGTTGTGGGATATGCAGCAATGGGACTTTATAAGACAGCACTTACCAAAGAAGATAAAAATGAACTTCTCTCTCTCGCAAGAAGAGCAATAGTAGATTATGTCATGAACAAAAAAATCTTAGAGATCGAAATGAAAAACCCAAGACTCAAAGCGAATGGCGCGGTCTTTGTGACCATAAAAAAGAATGACAATTTAAGAGGCTGCATAGGAAACATCCATCCTGTGAAACCTCTTTACCAGGCAGTTATCAGTAATGCGATTTCTGCATCTTCACGTGATCCGAGGTTCCTTCCGATGAATAAAGAAGAACTCAAGGATATGGATATTGAAATCTCCATACTTTCTGCACTTGAACCAATAAAGGATACACGACATATCGAGATAGGAACACATGGGCTCTATATTGTAAAAGAACAACGGAGTGGCCTTCTTCTCCCCCAGGTTGCAAAGGAACATGGATGGGACAGAGATATGTTTCTTGAGCAGTTGTGCATGAAAGCAGGACTCCCAAAAGATGCATGGAGAGATTCAAAGCTTTATAGATTTACTGCTGAAATTATACCGTAATCCGATATCTCTCAGAATAGTCACCATTTTTATGAAGCAAGTAGGACAGAGCATTTTCGCTCATTCTCGGTCCCGATGCATATCGGGACCTCCGAGGTAAATTCTTTTTGAAGAAAGAATTTAAAACCGCTCAAATACTCTGTCCTGCCTGATTTTCTGTTTACCAGCCCTTCCTGCCCATTTCCTTGATAAGCAGGATTGACTTGAGCGACATCAGAAATTTTTCGGTAACAGTTCTTAGCGAATTGGAGCGACA
>JBGPQS010000175.1:0-3242 GCA_041489235.1 Thermodesulfovibrionia bacterium | reverse complement strand
TGCTGTTCTCAAGGGTAAGGCTGAATGTATTCCATATTTCCGTGCCTCGTAGGAGGCCGTTGACACAACCCCTCTTTTTGTAGGATCCCCTGAACCACCTATTACTATAGGCTTGCCTTTTAGTTCAGGATGCCTTTTTTCTTCGACAGCAGCAAAGAATGCATCCATATCTATATGAAGAATCCGCCTCATGTGTGATTGACTCCTGAGCAATTTTTTCTGTTATCAGTATTGTGGAATATAAAAAATTATATCAACGTGGAATTTTGTATAAATGTATGGACTTCACCATAAACTTAGGTGCTGGTTTTGAATAGTGTTTGAAATACTCGAAAGCAAAAATACTGACCATCACAGGTGTGCCTTCTTGAAATTGCTCTCAGGAAATTACTCTTCTTCAGCCTTACGGTCTGCTTCTATATCAATTAAGGTTTTTTCGACTTCTTTCTGTGTGTTCCTCAAACTGTCTTTGCAGAACTTTATCAGCTCTGATGCTCTTTTTACCTTTACCGTAAGAACATCAACATCTATTTCACCGGATTCAATTTCTTCCACAATCTTTTCAAGTTCAGTAATCGCTGATGTATATGTCAATTTATTCTTCCGCATGTAAAACCTCCACTTTGCTCTTGACTGTTCCCTTGTAAACCTTGGTTCTTATTATATCCCCTTCATGTAAGTCTGCACTATCCTTGAGTGCTTTTTCTTTAAAGTAAGTAATGCTGTAGCCTCTTTTCAGGATATTGCCCGGATCGAGAAGCCTTATTGCCTGACCATAATGCTTTATCTTGTTTTCTTGCTGCTGGAAAAGTATGTTCAATCCGCCAACAATCCTGCTCATATCGAGTTTCAGTCTGTTATTGTTACTGTTCATGGACTGTGTTGTTCCATGAATAAGCTTGTGCAAGACTGCCTCTACTCTGTTCATTTCCCCGCTGAACCTGTCTCTGACAATATGTCTGAAATGTTGAACAAGATACTGAAACCGGTGGTTTTCTTCTTTCATTGATTCTTCTATCAGATGGATTAATGTCTTCTGTGCGTTCAAAAGCCTTTCTTCAAAACTGCTCATTCCTGACAGCAGGAATTCAGCCACTGCAGTTGGTGTTTTAAGCTTAGTATGGGCTACGATGTCTACTATCGTGTCATCCCGTTCATGTCCTATTCCGGTGATAACAGGCAGGGGGAATTTCGCCACTTCAACAGCGAGACCATAGGTATCGAAACAGCTCAAATCAATCTGTGAACCTCCGCCTCTTACGATTACCACTGCATCATAACGGTCTCTGTGCTCCCTGATTTCCTGTAAAGCAGCAATGATGGATGCCTCCGCTTCCTGCCCCTGCATTGAG
The DNA here is from genome assembly GCA_041489235.1 of Thermodesulfovibrionia bacterium. GTDB lineage: Bacteria > Nitrospirota > Thermodesulfovibrionia > Thermodesulfovibrionales > SM23-35 > VGWZ01. Next base: position 1,890 of record JBGPQS010000175.1, on the reverse strand, counting down.
GACTGATAAAGCGTATGAAAGATTTTGTAGCCGTAGGGGTTATCATTAATATGGTTTATAAAATCTCCGTAACCTGCCGCTGTCACTGAGGATATCACAGCAATTCTTTGGGGAACTAACGGTAGGGGAATTTGTTTATTCAATTGCAGCAAGCCCTCTTTTGTTAACCGGTCAATGATCTCTCTCTTTTTCCTTGCCAATTCCCCTAAAGAATATGTGGGGTCGATATCCTTGATATTCAGGCTAAGACCGTAGACTTCATGGAAGGTTACATTGACCTGGAGCAATACCTTCATTCCCTGCTTCAGGCTTTCTCCGGTTGCTCTTTCGAACTTGGAAGCAATGCTTCTAAACGTATATGCCCATATATTTGCTCTGATTTGAGCTATAGTTTCTTCTTCCTCTCTTTCTACGAGTTCAAGATAACAATGCCCTTTGGTATTGCATCTGATCTCGGATATTTCGGCAACAACCCATACCGATTCAGGGAAGGCAAGTTCTAAGGTTGTTTTGATGCTTGTATTTAATTCAGAAAGGGTAAAGACGGGTATCCCTGAGTATGGTTGATCTTCTGATAGTGGTAGCATTTCAATTTTTCCTTAGAGGGAAGATAGTGCATCCATATTTGATTGCGCTGAATCCCTTGCTTCCGGATAGGGCAGATAGCTGTCACTATGCTGATTGAAATGAATAGCATTGACAGCACTATAAAAGTCCTCCTCTGAACAGTACCCTTCCCAGAGATCCCAGTGAGTCCAAGTGTCAGGAGTTGGAAAGTTCTTGTTAAACTTTGTCAATTGCTCATGAAGTGCATCACAAAAATGCCATAAGGTGTTGTCGATGTCTATGATTGCTCGTTTCAGCATTGAGATGTTCGTCTCCATTCATTAATGATGAAAACCATAAAATATTATAACGCATGTTGTCTCTTGTTAGATTGTCTGAAAAATTAAGTAGGTGGTTTAAAAACAGGGAGATTTAATAGGAGCACATTTCTTTCGTGTCATCTCTTCCTCCTTCTCGGAAGACTAACTTGCCAGTTGTTCCTAATTTCGTCAGACCCGCGAAAAATATTAACAAATTTGTTATATTATGTGGGTAGTCCAATATGATGTGCGTCTTGAAGAGTGGTTAGATGCTATCCCTGTTGATATAAAGGCCAAGGTATTGAGAATCATTGATATGCTTGTCATGTTCGGTCCCATAATGTGAGAGAACCTTATGTGAAGCACGTGGAAGGGGGAGAAAGCTTTTCGAAATAAGAGCTAAGGGGAAAGACGGAATTGCACGGGTATTCTATTGCACTATATCTGGACAGAAGATCATATTACTTCACGGCTTCATTAAGAAAACGTCGTCAACACCCAAAAGGGAAATCGATATCGCTGTAAAGAGGATGCAGGAGGTGATTCATGGCTAAACTCAAAGATTTTAAAAAACTAAAGGATCAATGGCTTAAGGACCCTGAAGTACGAAAAGAGTACGACGATCTGAAAGCAGAGTTTCAATTAGCTGCGGAAATAATCAAGGCGAGAACGAAGGCTAAGATCACACAGGCTGAACTTGCCAAGAAAATAGGTACAAAATCTACTGCCATTTCGAGGCTGGAGTCTCCGAATTACGGCAAGGCCTCAATTTCTATGTTGAAAAGGGTTGCTCAAGCGCTCGGCTGTGATTTGCAAATACGCCTTGTGCCAAAACACTGAGGTCTTGATTTTATTTATTTGTGCCAGTTCCTACAAGCAAAGAATTTCGGGAGTTCCGAAGTCTTATCACTTTCTTTACCAAAGAAACACGTCGGATGATTTTCATAAGGTGCGCATGACACCTACAAAGAGTGAATTCCTTAATATATTAAGAGATATTGATTTCGATATGAAATGATCATGA
>JBGPQS010000174.1:0-3273 GCA_041489235.1 Thermodesulfovibrionia bacterium | reverse complement strand
TTCTCTCTCTTGGCTTAGCATTCTTTGAATAATAATCAAGGCACTTTTTTATTAAATCAAGTGCATCTTCTTCTGAAAGGTCTTCAACAATAATGTCTCCGATGCGGGGTCTTCCTCCGGAATTGCCTCCAACTACTACTGTCCAGCCATCAGGTGTAGCAAATGCGCCTATATCCCTTACATAACTTTCCCCACAGTTCAGCTTGCACCCGGAAATACCGAATTTTGTCTTTGCGGGGATAAAGTCTCTTTTGCCCACATACATTTTTTCAATCTTTGCAGCAAGACCGAGTGAATCCCTCTGGCCAAATTTACAGGTTTCAGTACCCGGACATGCCTGCACATAATGGACGCATAATCCTTCTGCAGGACCTACTTCCATTCCGAGGTCTTTCCATGCGTTATCAATATCCTGAGGCTTTATTCCTACAAGTGCAATACGTTGTCCTGAGGTGATCTTGATGATTCGAACGTTATACTTACGCGCAACCTTTGCCAGATTCTCAAGAATTTCAGGGGTCAAAATTCCCATTGGAATCCTTGGCACAATCGCATATGTCTCCTTATCCCTCTGGAGAATAGCTCCTTTAGGATCTTCGCTCATAACAGTATTCCTCCTCTTATTGTTTCTTCTGCATTTGCTTAATTGTCAGGGTTTCGCACCTTCTTCAATCGAGAGAAGTTCTATATCAAAAATTAAGGTTGCATTTGGTCCGATAGTACGTCCAGCACCTCGCTCGCCATAGGCAAGAGTAGGGGGGATAAACAATTGCCACTTTGAACCAGCTTTCATCAGTTGCAATGCTTCTTTCCAACCAGCAATGATACCATTAACTGGAAAGGTTACTGGTTGTCCGCGGCGGTAAGAACTGTCAAATTCCGTTCCATCTATCAATGTGCCACGGTAATGTACAATGACCTTATCGGTTAACGTTGGTATTGTTCCGGAACCTTCATTGATCACCTTGTACTGTAAACCACTTGAAAGGGTTATGACACCTTCCTTTTTCTTATTCTCAGCAAGAAAAAGATCTCCTTCAGTTTTGTTTTTCTCCCCGATTATTTTAGCGAGCTCAGCCTGTTTGGTCATCATTTCCTGCTGAAAAGCCTTCATGGTCTCATTCATTTCCTGTTCAGTCATTAATGCCTTTTCGCCGGAAAGTGTATCTTTGATTCCCTGCATGAGAGCGTCTGGATTAATATCCATTGATTGTTTTTTAAAGTTATTACCGATATTCGTTCCGATGCTGTAACTCACCTTATCCTTCTGATCTTTCAGCATAAGCTTTTCTTCTGCACTGACCTGGCTTACGAATAAGACAAGACTTAGAGCTATTATCACCTGTAGTTTCATGTAATCTCCTTTTCTTTAGATTTTTCGTGCGACGAGATGACGCCTATTACACTTTCTCCTGCTTTTACTTTATCCCCTAAATTAACCTTAATAGTAGTATCCTTTGGCAGATAGACATCGAGCCTTGAACCAAACTTTATCATTCCATATCTCTCGCCCATTTTAAGAAAATCGCCTTCAGATACCCTGCAGACTGCCCTTCTTGCAATGAATCCTGCAACCTGGCGGACAAGGACTTTGCCATATTTTCCATCGAGCACCATAACAATGTTCTCATTTTTCATTGAAGCATCATCTTTATACGCAGCCATGAATAGGCCTGAAGAATGTTTTATAACGCTTATATTTCCTTCGCACGGTGCACGGTTCACATGTACATCGAGTGGAGACATAAATATGCTTATTTCCTTTGTATCAGCCTTCAGATGATCCTGTTCAAATGTATCTCTTATGAGTATTACCTTCCCATCGGCAGGAGATACAAAGATACCATTGCCTTCTAAAAGTTTTCTCTCAGGGTCTCTAAAGAAAAAAGCCATAAATATCGTTAATCCAAAAAAGAGGCAAGAATTGAGAAGTAAAAAATAGAAAGAAAAACCATAACTTCCTAATTCCCACTTCCAGATTAAGAATATTGAGTCTGTAACCGTGATAAAAAGGGATCCAAGAATAAAAGGGTATCCCTCAGGAGCGAATTTCATCACGCCTTTGATTTATCGACGAGTTTCCCTTTCTTGAGCCAAGGCATCATTGCCCTGAGCCGAGCGCCCACTTCCTCTATCGGGTGTTCCTCACCCTTCCTTGTCAGCGCATTAAATACAGGTTTGTTCGCCCTGCACTCAAGAATCCATTCCCTTGCAAACTGACCGGATTGTACCTCTTCCAGAATCTTCTTCATCTCTTTCTTTGTTTCTTCAGTGATTATCCTCGGTCCTCTTGTAAGGTCTCCATACTGGGCAGTATTGCTTATAGAATATCTCATAGTGGAAATTCCACCCTCATAGACGAGATCGACAATCAGTTTTACCTCATGGAGGCACTCAAAATATGCCATTTCTGGTGAATAACCAGCCTCAACAAGTGTCTCATAGCCTGCAAGTATAAGTGATGTAAGACCTCCGCAGAGTACAACCTGTTCACCAAATAAGTCTGTCTCAGTCTCTTCCCTGAAGTTCGTTTCTATAACACCTGCTCTTGCCCCACCAATTGCAGATGCATAGGCAAGTGCAACCTTTTTCGTATTCTTTGAAGGGTCCTGATGTATCGCTATCAGACAGGGCACACCACTTCCTTTTAAATATTCAGACCTGACAAGGTGTCCCGGCCCTTTTGGTGCGACCATGAAGACATTCACATCTGCTGGAGGTACAATCTGGCCAAAGTGGATATTGAAGCCATGGGCAAATCCCAGATATGCACCTTTCTTGATGTTCGGAGCTATCTCTGTTCTATAAATATCAGCCATATACTCATCTGGTACAAGCATCATGATGACATCTGCCTTTTTTGCTGCCTCTGAAGCTGTCATAACCTTAAAACCTGCTTTTACGGCCTTTTCCCAGTTTGACCCTTTGGTCTCACCGACGATAATATCCAGGCCGCTCTCTTTAAGATTATTTGTGTGGGCATGACCCTGGCTTCCGTATCCGATTACAGCAATCTTTTTCCCCTTGAGGATTTTTTTATCTGCGTCTTTATCATAGTAAATCTTGACCATCTGTCCCTCCTGAAATGGTGTTGAATTAAAAATACATCGTATTATAGTACATCGCTGTGATTTTTTCTATTTTCTCTCATCGTATAAACCGAAACCTGCATGTTATTAATGTACTTTTTTCACTGTATTGTAGATGATAATATAGGTGATGATGCTTGAAAGGAAGCCAACCAGTAATGTGCCAACAATAAAGGGCATCAGA
>JBGPQS010000173.1:0-3285 GCA_041489235.1 Thermodesulfovibrionia bacterium | reverse complement strand
TATTTTGTTCGGCAATATACATCTCAAAAAAACGTTCTGGGTATGCCATCTTGAATACATCAGCAAAGGTCGAATTACTTACTTCTGCATCTAACGCTACAATTTCAGGGAATTTCGTAAAGATATGAACCAGTGCATGACCATACGCTTCCCTTGTAGAAATCAAGGTACCCACAATGTAAAATTTTTCTTGAGCCTTTTTAGGGATATACTCCACATTTATCAAGTCTTCTGGTTTTTGTATTTCTCCCCTGATTGATATATCAATCTTTCCAAACTCCTGTAATGCCCTTTCAAACTCTTCTCTTTTGAGAGATTTACCATGCAAGCCATCCTTATCTTCAAGGAATGATACACCCTTCCCTTTAATTGTTTTTGCAATAATCATAACTGGTTTATCATTGCTATGAAGGGCATTTTTATAGGCCATGAGAATTTCCGGAAAAGAATGGCCATCAATTAAAATTGTCTCCCAGCCAAAAGAAGAAATACGGTTTTCATACGCAGTGAGGTCATGTCCATACATCGTTTCTCCCCTCTGTCCCAGTCGATTTACATCGAGAATACCAATTAAATTGTTTAATTTATAATGTGCTGCAATTTGTAGTGCTTCCCACTGTGATCCCTCTGACATTTCACTGTCCCCCAGAAGGATATATGTTCTGTAAGGCAATCTATCAAGATATTTTGCATTCAAGGCCATTCCCAGACCAATAGAAAGACCCTGTCCAAGAGAGCCTGTAGAGACCTCAACATATGGGAATGAAATGGAAGTATGGCCTTCTAAACGACTCCCAAATTTTCTCAGGGTCATGAGTTCCTGTTGAGTCAATTTTCCTGCTGCAGCCCATAATGAATAAAAAAGAGGTGACGCATGTCCCTTGGAAAAAATAAGACGGTCATTATTGGGGTGTTCCGGTATATCTTCATTAAATCTAAAATTTCCACCGAATAATAACCCGACCATTAAGTCTGTTGCAGATAAGGAGGATGTTGGATGACCAGAACCCGCCTCGGTAGTTGAGGCGAGTATAAAGTAACGAATCAACGCTGACAACTTTTCTAATGTATTTATGTCAGCCATTTCAATGTATTATGAAAGCTGATTATTTTTCTTTTTCTTCATTTTTAAAATGAATATTACTATTATTACTACGGGGATAACAACAAACCAAACAAAAATCTTCCCCAGTGCAAAGAGAGCTGATGAAAAAGAAACCCACACCTTTGTAAGCCATTTCATTGGCGGGACTAACCATAACAGCAGAATGATGATAACAGGCAGTAACAACCATGCCAATTTCATAATCTGTCTTTTTTCTGTCTTTATCATCTTATTTCTTTAATTAACTGTAAATATTTTCAATGACCTTTCTAATTTCTATTACCCTTACATTATACATTACTTCGTTTTACCTGTTATGCTCAAGAGGTACATTTTATCATTTTTAATAGGTTTTATATAACATTTGGCGTCAATGAATTGAGCATTTATTTCGAGTGAACTATTCGGGGACTTTACTTTACTCAATAAAATATATTAAAATTGCACTTGTTTTAAGGAGGTGATGGATTGGTCAAGATAAGACTTACAAGGTTAGGAGCACATAAGAAACCCTATTACAGAATAGTTGTTGCTGATTCAAGGGCACGGAGAGACGGACCTTTCATAGAAATTCTCGGGACATACAATCCCCTGAAAGATCAGCCAAAAGTGAAACTTAATCTGGAGAAGACAAAATTCTGGTTGGAGCGAGGAGCACAACCTACTGATATAGTTAAAAAACTTATACAAAGGGCTGGATAGACAGTCTAAATCTCGTATGGAGGTAGGAAACGATGAAAGACTTAGTTGAAAAGATGGCAAAGTCTCTGGTAGACATGCCTGAAGAGGTTATTGTTAATGAGGTTGTAGGTGAAAAGACAACCGTTTTTGAACTCAGAGTCGCTCAGAGCGACCTCGGAAAGGTTATAGGTAAACAGGGCAAGACAGCCCGTGCAATGAGGACAATACTCAGCGCATCAGGTACAAAAATGGGAAAGCGCTGCGTACTTGAAATTCTCGAATAAAGAACAACCTCAAGGAGTTTAATCCCTTAACCCCTTTTAATGTTCGGATAAAAAGTAGGAAGTAAAATCTTTTTACTTCCTACTTCTCATTTATCAGGAGTATAGAATGTCTCAAAGTTCTCATTTTCAAAAACTTTCGGTCAAGGAAAATAGATGAAATGCGATGTTATTACAATCTTCCCTGAAATAGTTCATGCCTATCTTGGTGAGGGTGTCATTAATAAGGCTCTCGATAAGAAGCTTATCGAAGTAAAAGTCCATAATGTCAGGGATTTTACAAAAGATAAACACAAAACAGTTGATGATTATCCTTATGGAGGCGGAGCAGGCATGGTTATGAAGCCTGAACCTTTTTTCTCTGCTGTTGAGACATTGTGCCCTGAAAGGGCGAAAAGAAGGGTAATCATGCTCAGCCCTGCAGGTAATAAATTTGATCAGGATATGGCTGCAGAGCTTTCAAGGGAAAAAAGAAACCTTCTATTGTTATGTGGAAGATACGAGGCAATAGACGAGAGGGTAAGGATAGCACTTGTTAATGACGAGATATCCGTAGGAGATTATATACTCACTGGCGGAGAATTGCCTGCCTTAGTTATAATAGATGCTGTTGCACGTTTAATACCCGGTGTCTTAGGAGATGAGCGTTCTGCAGAAGAAGACTCATTTTCAAGTGGGCTACTTGATTATCCCCATTATACAAGACCTCCTGTCTTCATGGGGAGAGAAGTTCCAGAGGTTTTGCTATCCGGAAATCATAAAGAGATATGGCAATGGAGGAGGAAAGAGGCATTAAGACGGACGCTTGAAAGGAGGCCTGAGCTTCTTGAAAAATTCAGACTCAGTGATGAAGACTATACACTAATTCGCGAAATAAAGGGGGAACGACAATGAGCTTACTTGGAGCAGTTGAGGAATCATTCAAGAAAAAGATTACAGACTTTAATGTTGGAGACTCTGTACGTGTTTCAGTAAAGGTTGTAGAAGGTGATAAGGAAAGAATTCAGCCATTTGAAGGTATTGTGATCGGAAGGCACGGAGGCGGCACAAGGGAAACTTTCATGGTCAGAAAGATATCCTTTGGCATTGGAGTAGAAAGAATTTTTCCTATCCATTCTCCCATCATAGACAAGATAGAAGTTCTAAAGAAAGGGAGTGTACGCAGGGCAAAATTATATTATTTAAGAGGCAAGAAAGGCAAAGCTGCAAAAATCAAAG
>JBGPQS010000172.1:0-3347 GCA_041489235.1 Thermodesulfovibrionia bacterium | reverse complement strand
CAATATTCCACTATATTAGGCCCTTGAGTATAAGGTTCCTGTAAAGTGGTTGTAGTTCATCGTCGTTATAGTGTCCAAACACAGACTTCTTTTTTTTGGGGGAAATCGGACATAATACTTCTGGTGTAGAGGTAGCAGTAGGTTCCTTTCCCACCAACAGTGCCTTCATTCTATTTGTTAACACCTTAGCCTGTATTCTCGCACTTGTCATTGTTTTTGATGCTGGTACATCACTCGCATCGCCAATTGCATAAATGTTGCTGTAGTAGTTGCTGAGCAGGTGATACTTATTGCAGGTTACCCATCCCGCGGCATCTCCCAGTTCTTCAGAGTTATGGATGACTTGTTCACCTTCATGGGGGGGTATAATGCTGAGCAAGTCAAAATTGACTTTTTTCCCATTGTAGCTCCTTACAACTCCGTTTTTATAATCCACTTCTCCTGGAGAAAAGTTGTTCACCACCCCTATTTCTTTTGAATCTAAAATACTGTTAAATTTCTCCAGATAGGGTTGATTTGGAATAACCGATTGCATAGGGGTGGTGAGTACAAATTTAAATTTATTTCTTTTCCCCAAGTTTCTCATTGTATCTTCTGCCATTAGAATGAAATTTATAGGCGCAGCAGGACATTTGATAGGGTTTTCAGAAGACATTGATACGATAGTTCCTCCATCACAGTTCTGAATTGCATCTCTGAGTTTTAGGGCGCCATCCATTGTATAAAAGGTAAAGACACCCTCACCTTTATTGAGACCTTCTTTCATCCCCGCAGGTTCATCAAAATTTAATTTAGCACCGGTTGCAACAACGAGATAGTCGTAAGAGACTTCTCCATGTTTAGAAGTAGTTACTGTGTTATTTTTCGGGTTTATTCTGGTTGCAGAATCTGTAAGAAGGTTCACACCTTCGTAAAACAGATCCTTTGTAGGCCTCATCACATCTTCACCTTCATCCAGACCAAAGGCAATCGATGTAAATGCTGGCTGAAAATAATGTTTGTCACTTCTTTCAATTACTGTGAGTTCCACTTCGTCTTCAGTGAACTCTCTTCTCATTCTGTTAGCAAACATCACGCCAGCACTTCCTCCACCTATGATCGCTATCCGTTTCATTTTCTTTCCCCCCTTTCCCTTTTAATCGGGTTAATCGGTTAACGTTTGTTCTTGATTCAAATGAAATTCATTCTTTTAAAAAGAGAGCAAAAGACATGCCATAACAGCATATAGCGAAAAATAGAATTTTATCAGAGTGTTATGTTATACAACAAAGCAGGAGATTCTCATTTTTTCAAACACAGTCTCAAAAATGAGAATCTTTTCTAAATTGAGTTGAGCGAGAGTTGTGATGAGGCAATTCGAGGAGTTGAAAATTTTCTTTAAGGATAGTTTAATAAAAGCGAAATCAGAATTTGAGGATATCTTATAAGTGAAGTGAAGATGAAAATAGAATTAATAAGAGAAAAAGAAAAAAGAGATATGCCTCTCTATACAATAGGGGTTATTGCTGAATTGATCGGTACCACAACCCAGACATTGCGCATATATGAAAAACGTGGTCTGATAAAACCGTCACGCAAAAAGAAGAACAGATTCTACTCTGAGAATGACCTCAGATGGCTACTTTGTTTGAGGGAGTTAGTTCATGATAAGAAGATCAGCATTGAGGGCATAAAAAAGCTTCTTCATTATGCTCCATGCTGGGAAATTACAATGTGCACTGAAGAAAGAAAGAATAAATGCCTGGCATTTATCGACAGAGTAAAGCCATGCTGGGAGATTAACCGGATGATATGCAGCAATAGTAAATCACGCAATAGATGCGAAGAATGTGTAGTGTTCATATCACAGACAAAACTTACCAAGAAAAGTTGATCAAAATAATATCAAAAGATAAAATTTATTATAATCCCGTTGTACATTAGTTTTACCCCGTTAGAAAGCCCCGCCATTTACCCCAGTGGAAATGAACATCCTATGGGATTTACTAATCGTGTTAATCAGAAAGGGATATACTATATAATTAAAAGAAATGACTGACATGTTTATCAGAACCGGTCTTGACCTTTTCGAGAAGGACTGGCCCAAAACATTAAAAGGCGCACGGGTTGGACTTTTAGTACATCCTGCTTCTGTAAACAAAAAACTAAAGCATGCGGTTAGCCTCTTTCTTAAATCAAAAAAAATTGAATTAAAAACCCTCTTTGGTCCCCAACATGGAATCTATGGAGAAACACAGGACAATATGATTGAATGGGAGGGGTTCAAGGATAAGTACACAGGACTTTTTGTATATAGCCTTTATGGTTACTTTCGGAAACCTGAGCCATCAATGCTGAAAGATGTGGATGTGTTAGTAATAGACCTTCAGGATGTGGGGTCACGATACTACACATTCATCTGGACAATAGAGCTTTGTATGCAGGCATGTATGGAGATGTATAAATCAGTTGTCATACTTGACAGGCCCAATCCAATAGGAGGGCACTTAACAGAAGGTACTGTGCTTGACATGAAATATGTTTCGTTTGTTGGACAACGTCCATTGCCAGTGCGTCATGGGATGACAGTAGGAGAAATATGTAGCTATTTTCGAGATGAATTCTATTCTTCTCTGGATTTACACATTATTCCCATGAAAGAATGGAAAAGGAAGGCATGGTTTGATATGACAGGTTTACCCTGGGTAATGCCATCGCCGAATATGCCGACACTGGAAACAGCTACTGTCTATCCAGGCATGTGTCTCTTGGAAGGTACCAATCTCAGTGAAGGCAGAGGAACAACACGTCCATTTGAGATATTTGGAGCCCCATTCATAGAACCTGAGGTGCTTGTAAAACATTTTAAAGAATTCAAACTCTCGGGTGTTATGTTCAGACCAATGTTCTTTCAGCCAACATTTCAAAAACATGCTGGAAAGTTATGTGGAGGAGCCCAGATACATATAATTAATAGAGAGAGATTCAGACCATTTAAAACAGGAGTTGCAGTTCTGAAAGCGGTGCACGACGTTTATCCTGAGAGTTTTAAATGGAGACAACCTCCCTATGAGTATGAGACAAAAAAAATGCCGATTGATATCCTTGCAGGGACAGACAGGCTCAGAAAAGATATTGAGAAGGGAGAAAGTCTTGAGCGAATGGAAGAGTGGTGGAAAGAACAGTGCTTTCAGTTCAACAATATGTATAGAAAAAGGTTTTTGATTTATAAAAAATAATGCAGATATTGTTTAAAAATATTTTCATTGAATTAACTCATAAAGTTGCATTGCATAGGCAGGACAGAGCATCTTCGCTCATTCTCATCCCCCGATATACATCGGGAGACTCCGAGGTGAATTCTGTCT
>JBGPQS010000171.1:0-3379 GCA_041489235.1 Thermodesulfovibrionia bacterium | reverse complement strand
TTGATGATCTGGAAGAAGGTCACATTGCCTCCACCACTTGTGAAATAGGGGAAAAGGATTGCATCACGGGCCATTGCTGTCCCCAAGCCTAATAAAAGAACTGTCGCAAGAACGACTGTTACTATCACTACACCTTTCTTCATATCCAAACCTCCTTTTTTATAAGAAATCACAAATTCTTCCTTAGCCAATGACTAAAAACCTTAAATGAGTAGTCTTTCACTTAAAATTTAATCTGAATTATAGAGGGAAAATATGCTTTTGTCAACGAAAAAACTCAAATGGATTAAGACACCGGCTACACCTTGGTGGTAAAAAAGGGCTTAAGATGTTTGAATTGATTTGAGAAAATTATCCAGTCGTTTTGGTGATAATCCATCCTTACTTATAGTTCTCATTAGATATATTTACCGGTATAATACTCTAAAAGTAAATTCCTTATTGTTCATGACATGGTTGAGAAAAGAAAAAGAGAAAATACATTAGTTTCCCGTATTGTTTTACTCATCATTTTTGGTATAGCAATGGGCTTTCTTGAAGCAGCGGTGGTGGTGTACCTGAGAGAGTTATACTACCCTGAAGGGTTTGCATTTCCTTTGACACTCATGGCCATTGATACACTTTCCGTTGAATACTTACGGGAAATTGCAACAATGGTGATGCTTTTTTCCATAGGCATAATTGCCGGAAGGAATTTCTCTGAAAGGCTCTCGTACTTTCTGTTCAGCTTTGGTATCTGGGATATTTTTTATTATGTATGGTTAAAAATTCTGCTGAACTGGCCTCCCTCGTTATTCACATGGGATATCCTGTTCCTTATTCCTGTAGCATGGGTTGGGCCTGTCCTGGCACCAATTATCTGTTCTGTAACCATGATACTCATTTCAGGATGCGTTCTTCATTTTCAAACAAAAGGATATCTGGTAAGAATAAATTTACATGAATGGATCTTATTGATTATGGGTGCTCTTATTATTTTTAGCACTTTTGTGTGGGATTACTCCCGAATAATTATTCAGCACGGCTTTATAGCACGTTTCTGGACATTAAGAGCAGATCCTGATTTTCAGGAAATTGTTGCACATTATATTCCTGATTCCTATAACTGGTATCTGTTTGCTTTCGGAGAAGTCCTGATACTTCTTTTTTTGATATTGTTTTGCAGAAGAATGAAGATACATTAAGTTAAGGGGGAAGAATGGTGCCGAAGGCGGGATTTGAACCCGCATGGGTTTCCCCACACGCCCCTCAAACGTGCGTGTCTACCAGGTTCCACCACTTCGGCATAAAGTAGTTAATGCTACTATATAAATTTAATGTTTTTCAAGCACTCGTACTGCACAATATCATAACGTTTTATCCTGAGATGATCTGGGTATTAACCTTGATTTTTATCTGTTTTTTCAGGCCATCAACATAGGACTTTATTGCCTTTTCTTTTCTGTCATTGAGCATAACCTGTCTGAGCATGTTCGCTGTCCTCCCGTTACCGGACCCCTCTTTCACATCAGGGCTGATATCTGGAATATCAACAGACAACTCTATTAACCGTCTTATTTTATAGAGTGTGAGTTCCTGACGTTTTAAACTCTCATATGCCTCAACAGTAATCCTGTTTAGCCGGAGCCTGTTGAGGTATACATTGTTGTCAAACACTCCATTTCGCATGAACGCAGGTTCCTGTGTTATTGCCTCATGGAGTTCTTCATCACTGATACGAATCCCTGCATCCTTTGCAGCTATAAGAAGCACCCTGTCATTTATCATTGAATCAAGAACCTTTTCTCTCAGCTTCATCTTCTTTTCAAATTCTTCATCAAATTTATCTTTATATATTTCTCTGTAAAAGCGTATTGCGTTCTCATAGGTCTTCCAGTATTCCTCAGATGTTATTTTGTATTTCCCAACCTCTGCGGCAATTCCAGTAACGCCTGTTTTATCTACTGTGCCTACACCCCAGAAGATAAAGGAAAGGATAACGATGAAAAAAAGGAAGTAAAAATACTTTGCATGTGTTCTCAATACTTTGAGCATCTACTTGACACCTCCGCTAAAATAATCATTAAGGATATCTCTGTGGTCAAAGGCTATCTGCGCAGGCAGATTATCTTTGCTGAATATCCCGATTTCTTTTGCATCATCTCCTGCAACTGCCCTGCCTCTGGACTTTGCGATAAAAACTGTTGTGATCGTATGATGCCTTGGGTCTCTCTTTGGATCAGAGTATGTATGAAACTGTCTTAGTAGTTCAATATCAAGTCCTGTCTCTTCTTTTGCTTCCCGAGTTGCAGCAGATTCAAGGCTTTCCCCGTAGCCTACAAACCCTCCTGGCAATGCCCACCCTTCAGGTGGATTCTTTCTCTTTATAAGAATAATGCCTCCGTTATATTCTATTATAATGTCCACAGTGGGGATCGGGTTTCTGAGGTTATTGCTGCTCTTCAAATCTAATGTCTACGTCTTTTTCAGGTACTATTGTTGATACGGCATGCTTGTAAATAAGACAATGGGTGGTTTCCTTTAAAAGAATTACAAAGCTATCAAATCCTTTTATTATTCCCTTTAACCTCACTCCATTAGTAAGGTAGACAACCACGGGTGTCTTGTCCTTCCTGAGCACGTTGAGATAGTTGTCCTGAAGGTTATTTATCCTCGGTGCAGTCGTCATGATTTTTCTCCTTTTTATTTTAACTTAAAGGATTTTTTTTAATATTGCAAGTCTAATGCAACTTGATGTGAGAAAGAATATTAAGAATAAGATTGAGGATAAGGGTATTGTCATGAATACCCGTAATATCTATCCAGTGGATTCCTTCTTCTTTATTGAACCAGGTGAATTGCCTCTTTGCATATCTTTTTGTTCCTCTCTTTATCAGCCTTATGGCTTCTTCTAAGGCAATCTCGCCACTGAGATACATTGCGATTTCTTTGTACCCGATTGCCTGCATTGGCGTTCTTTCAGGATTCATCTCAAGGATAGTTTTCACTTCTTGTACAAGGCCTCTGTCAATCATTTCATCAACACGGATTTCTATCATCCTGTAGAGCTCTTTTCTCTCTCTTTGAAGACCTATCTTTATAAATTCATAGGGAAGCGGTTTGGTGAATTTTTTCTGCATCTCTGACATACTCGTAGTGCTCTTTATGCAAACCTCTAAAGCCCTTATAATCCTGCGTGTATCATTTGGTGTTATTTTTTCTGCGGCAGCAGGATCGAGTTCTTTTAAATAATTATACAGAGAGCCTTTTTCTTCCTCTTCCATTGAAATGAGCTCTTTCCTTAAGTTCCAGTCAGCAGATGGACCGCTGAAAATGCCTCTTGTCATTGCCTTGATATAAAGACCTGTGCCGCCGACTACAATGGGGAACTTTCTTTTTC
>JBGPQS010000170.1:0-3413 GCA_041489235.1 Thermodesulfovibrionia bacterium | reverse complement strand
GGCTCAACAATTTCTGTGCCTGTTGGAATGATAACCACTCTCGGCCTTCTCCTGACGCTCACCTCTGTGTGCCCGCTTGCGAGCATCGCACCCATATCTACAGGCTTTATCATGTGATTCTCAGGGAGAATTAATTCAGTCGCGACAATGTCTTCACCGATTACCCTCACATGCTGCCACGGTGTTACAGGCGCAATGATTTCAATATACTCACCCACTCTATTCACATCTTCAATCATGATCACTGCATTACACGTATCAGGCATGGGGTCACCGGTATCAACATATAAAGCCTGCTCGCCCAACTTCATTCTCACAGGATGAGTCTCTGAGGCACCGAAGGTATCGGCAAACCTCACTGCATAGCCGTCCATTGCTGCCGAGTGGTAGAAAGGGGATGAGGTTTTTGCAATAACCGCCTCTGCGGTAACCCTTCCAAGGGAATCAATTACCTTTACTGTTTCACCTGAAAACGGTTTCCCAACCCCCTCGCTATCAAGCTTGTTGAGCCACTTTGTGAGGGCCTCATATAACGGTGTACTTTCAAGATAAATATCCCGGGACATCATTACCTCCCAAGAAGCCTTTTTATTGTAGCTTTCAATTCATTAAGGTCTGACGACTTTACAATATACGCCTCTGAGGCCCATATTGAAAAATCATCTCTGTAATCATACGCTGTCGACATAATAATGGGAAGCCGGGGTTTCTTCTCTTTCATCTGTCTCAGTAATTGGATACCATCTACATCAGGCAAGCGTATGTCAAGAGTAACAAGGTCAGGGTCTTCTTTATGAAAGAGAGCAAGGGCTTCTTGTCCATTAGCTGCCAATACAACTTCATACCCCTCCTCAGTGAGCTCATCTTTATAAAGTCTTAAAATATGTTCATCGTCATCAACAACAAGTATCTTCATATAACACCTCCCTCTTCACTTCTTACCTTTTTAACGGTAGGAACACCTTAAAAGTGCTTCCCCTATTAACCTCACTTTCAACTTCGATTCTTCCGTTATGTTTTTCTATAATTTTATGTGTGATAGTAAGTCCAAGGCCGGTACCTGACCCCTTTGTGGTAAAGAATGGGTCAAATATAAACGGAAGTACTTCATCTGAAATGCCCTTACCTGTATCTTTCACCTCTATCACAGCAGAGTCATCACTCACATATGTCTTCGCAAATAGTGTACCATTACTCCCAATAGCCTGGACTGCATTTGTCAGGACATTGAGCAAGGCTTCTTTGATACTGTTAGGATCTACATATATCTCATGGGGCATGGCAAATTCCTTGACAAAAACTATATGCCTTTCATCAAGCTCAGACTTTATTAATAAAGTAACCTCATCCACAAGTTCATTTATATTGACCATTTCCTTTTCAAGCTTTGACCCTCTCACAAAACTAAGAATCTCGTTAAGGATACTCTCGAGTCTCGTAGTCTCATTTACAATTATCGATGCATATTCCTTAAGATTACCGTCTAATTTCTTTTCAAGCCTTCTCGCAAATCCACCAACAGAAACAAGCGGGTTTCTAATATCATGTGCCACTTTTGCTGCAACCTCTCCAAGTGCTGCCATTCTCTCAGACAACACAAGTTTCTCCTGCAGTTTCTTAATTTCTGTGATATCCCTGGCTACATGAACCGTCCCTATAAACTCTCCTGCACTATTAAATATGGGAGAGCTTGAGTTAATAAAGGTACCTCCTAAAAACGGTTCTTCAAGCTCCTCAACAAAAGCTCTTTTTGTCATCACGGTTTTGTGATGAGGACATTCAGGTTTTGGTTCATTCATGCCATGAAACACCTCATAGCACTTTTTCCCCACGATCTCTTCTACTGGTTTACCTATCTTTTCACTCACAGCCCTGTTTATCTTCTTGATTACATAGTCTTTACTGTTGAAATACACCATGTCTGACATTGACTCAAATATATTCTCAAGTTCCTGCTCTGTAAGGGCAACCTGCTCGAAGAGCCTTGCACTCTCAATAGCAGTTGCAACATGGTTCGAAAAGGCACTCAAAAACCTCATATCTTCTTCAACGATAAGCCTTCTGTTGAAATGATTATCAACCCAGATGACACCGATTACCTTATCTCTCGATATCAGAGGTGCAACAGCATAAGCCTGCGTCCCTAACTGCTGGATGAGGACTGTATCTGAAAGTGGCTCTTCCTTTGCATTCTGAATGTTAAAGGGTATTTTTTCTTTTACTGTCTTTGTGAGGATTGTTTCCTCTGAAAGAGGTATTTCCATTCCAAGGCTGAGTCTGTCAAAAAAAGAATCCTTTCTTAATGGTCCTTTCTCAATATCACGCATTATGTCAAACAACGTTTTCTTCTCCATA
Source organism: Thermodesulfovibrionia bacterium (assembly GCA_041489235.1). Taxonomy (GTDB): domain Bacteria; phylum Nitrospirota; class Thermodesulfovibrionia; order Thermodesulfovibrionales; family SM23-35; genus VGWZ01. Next base: position 1,058 of record JBGPQS010000170.1, on the reverse strand, counting down.
GAGAGCCTTCCCCATATCTGTCCAGCCTCATCAGGGTTTGCAGGTCCCACTCCCATTTCTCCCTTTAACACATTTTTGCTTTCGTCAACAAGAAAAAGAATCGCACGGTTAAACCCGAGGCCATCGCTCATAGTAACCGCAGTGAGAACCATTCTCAACAATCTGTCGAGTTCAAGTGTTCCCCTCATCGCTGAACTGATAAAGAAAAGCCTTGATAACTCCTGGTTTCTCTTTATTAACTCCAGCTCCACACGCTTCTTCTCCGAGATATCCCTTGATATATAACTTATTCCCACAACCCTGCCTGTCGTATCTCTTATTGGAGAACGTGTAAGGCTGACATCTATAATTGTGCTGTCGCTTTTTTGCCTGATCGTTTCAATATCTTTAAGCACCTCTCCATTCTCTATTCTCTCGATGCTCTCTTTTTCATCTTCAATAAGTGATATTGGTACAAAAGGTAAAAATCTTCCTATAGCTTCTTCGTTTGTGAACCCGTACATCTTCTCAGCACCCTTATTCCATGAAGTGATCACGCCATTCAGGTCAGAGGTAATAATTGCATCTTCTGAGTTCTCAATAATACTTTCGAGGTACTCCTTTGTCTGGCTCACCTCTTGATAAAGCCTGAACACTTCTTCCTGGCAACGAATATGCTCAGTTACATCCCTAATAAAAACAATACATTCAATAACGTTTCCATTCTCATCTTTGACTGGATATGAGGTCAGTTCTAAATGGTCTAATTGTCTGGTTTGTACAATAGAATTTATTTCACATGTCTCGAATGTTACCTTTGCAGCACAATGTGGACATATCTCTCCGTCTTTATGAAAAATCTCCACAGAATCTTTTCCCACTATCTCAAAGGCTTTCATGTTCATCCATTCTTCAAAACATTTATTTATGGAGAGTATCCTGAAATCACTTCCGAGGGTAATAACACCAGCCTTGATACTATTTAAAAGTACTTCCATTCTTTTTTTCTCTTCCACTGTTTGCCTCTCTTTTAGCAGTTCCTCTTCAGGCTTTTGATCTGCATCCATTCCACTTTTTAG
>JBGPQS010000169.1:0-3414 GCA_041489235.1 Thermodesulfovibrionia bacterium | reverse complement strand
CAAAGTCAAGACTCATTGAGCCAATGAGTGAGGAAAAGGTGCCTATTGTAAGTTTTCCCATGAGTATTCCCCTATAACCAGACTAATTTTTCATACTCATTAAATATCACATCAACCAGGTCATTATAGGTAATGACCTTCACACGACTATCAACATTTGAATCTGTGAAGCCATGTGTTTCAAGGTCATCTTTAAGTGCATAAAAATTTGCTGATTTTTCAAGAAGAGGCGATGTCTTGCCATTTTCTCTGAGCGTTGCATGATAAATACCATTCTGCACAAATATAACGCCCAGTCTTTCAGCTTTTAATCTCTCATAGGTATCTGTATTAAATCTCAAATGGCTCACAAAGACACCCAACTTCATGGATAACCTCCGCTATCATTAGTCCGGATAATTAGAAGTAAATTTGTTAATAAAATAATACTTTAATGAGAATTACGCAATGGTTGTTTTCAAAGTATTACCGCCTTTGTCATTGCGAGCGAAGCGAAGCAATCTATAATGTGATGGGATTGCTTCGTCGCCCCGATTTAATCGGGACTCCTCGCAATGACACTTCGAGAGGGTTGAGTAATTTAGATTTAGATTGCAGGATGAAAACTATAAAAATATATAATAGGTTATGACTCTTGACACTGTAATCCACAGAGGTATTCCTGATAAACCTGCAGTTATATTCATACACGGCCTTGGAATGGATAAGGATATATGGGTAAATCCTTCCAGATCCCGTATTCTCGGGGGGATGTTCCCTTTAACGAGTTTATTGAGCAAAAGACCTCTGCTTAAGGACTCAGAATATGGGAAAGATGCTTCTTCCATAAAGACAATTTCGGGGTCTTCAACAAACGAACAAATGGAGGCTCTTAAGACACTGTTTGATGACCTGCAACTTAAAGAATACACTACAATTACATGGAGTCAGGAGAGACCCGCTGGCCCGATAGATTCAGTTGTCACAGAACTAAAAGAAGTTGTAAGGGTTGCAAAAAAGATGACAAAAGAGGGCATTGTGCTCATTGGCCATAGCAGGGGAGGGCTTATTGGGAGAAAATATCTCTTGAGAAAGGATAAGTCAATAAAAGCTCTTATCACAATTTCTACACCTCATAAAGGAAGCTCTGTGGCGAAAATTGCCAGTTATTTATCTCCCCTTGTCTCTGTAATAAATCCATTTTTTCATGGGGGAGATAAAGGGTCATTTTCCTTTTCTATAAAGAGAATTTTAAATTTTCTTAAAAGCAGGGCACTCAAAGAGCTTCTCCCTGAATCGCACTTTTTTAAATCTCTAAAAGACGGGCCGTGTGACGGGGTATATTATGTTTCTGTTGGAGGAACAGATCCAACGCTTTTCAGCCTTTACAATTTCTCTATTCCTGATATCTTTGAAAAGGTGATTCCTAAAAATCTTTATCCTGAAGAAATAAAAAAAGGCAAGGGAGATGGATTGGTATCAGCAGAGAGTTCAAAGATTCCATGGGGGAATGAGCATTATAATTTTCCGCTTAACCATGTGCAGATACTGTTTGATAAGGGTGTCAGGGATAAGCTGGTAGAAGCAATAGAGGAGACTTTTTGAATCTTTGATGAGATGTGATGATTTTTACATGTAGTCAACGACAGAGCTAATCAGCAGGGCTAAGCCGAGTCCGAGTTGAGCGTTTTGATATGCGCTTTTTTTGTCTTTTCTGTTTCTTGTAAAATATCAAAAACTCTTTTGGAGACAACACCTTAATCCCATGACATAGTTCAGCAGGGAAATGATTTTGATTTCCTGTAACGATACATAAGACTTGGCTTGCAATGGCAACTTCAAGAAATGGTTCATCATCAATGTCAGGGAGCGAATTAGCCACAGGTGAGGGTGCCACTGTTTGCCCCCGATACACAATATAGTCAAGAAGCGCAGCTACCTTTTCTGATGCAAACTTGAACTTCGGCCTACTGAGCACTTCATTATACTCTGATAGAATACGGGCATCAAAAGAAAGTATCAGTTCTCCAGATGAAACCATGCGGACGATTTCACCGCAAGCCCCGAATGGCGACAAAAGGCCAGCAACAAGAATATTAGTATCTATGACAATATTCACCGAGTGCGTTTCTTGCGAACAGCCTTTATTTCTTCGTTGATTTCGTCCATCGAAATCTTGCTGGTTCCTTGCTGAATAGAACGACGCTGAAGAGAGACAACCGCTTCAACAGCACGTGCCTGCCTGAATGCCGATAACGATTCCTCAAGGGTTGCTTCGGTTATTGCAGCAAGAATGGCTATAGGCCTTCCATTGCTGGTAACAACCATTTCCCTTTCCTCTGGAAGCTCTTTCCAGACTTGTGCTGATTTGCCTCTTAAGTCGCGGACGCTTAAAAATTTCATGGTTTTATCCCCCATTTGTGTATTATATTATGTACACAAATGTCACTCGTTGTCAATTTATATCTTATGCATAACGACCTAAATGAGACGTGAGGACAACCACCTCATGAAAAAAACCGCAGAGGCTATTCCCTGTCGGGTCGATGCAATTGTTACCCCTTCTTCTATCTCCGTTTTAAATAGCTCTTGAGGTCGCGATAATAATTTTCGTGTGAGCCAATCATGATTAATTCCAAGTCTGCTTTCATCATTCTGTATGAAAGGAGATACTGGATTGATTTGATTTTGAACTTATGGACGTACACACCCCTGAGATCTCCCCTTTTTTCCTCTCCGATCAAAAGATTTTCAATTATCTTTTTAATTTCCCCATCTAATATTTCCTTTTCCTGCGTTGAAAACTTTTTGACTTTGTTTTCAAATATTCTTGATTGAAAGATTTTCATTATTCAGTTACCCAAACTTGTATTCTGATCTCTCGCCTCGTTCCAGTTCCTCCAAACCCATAAGTATTTCTCTGATTAAACTGTAAGTCAAGTCAGGATTCTCTTCAGCGCATTTGCCGATTTTGGCCCAGTGCTCTATCTGACCCGTTATGGAGCGATGGTCAATACGACTAAATTTCTTTGCCTCGCTGACTAATCTTTCTGATATTCTTACCGCAGTTGCCACTTTCAATACCTCCAAATTGATTTTATCTTATTTTAACCATTGACATAGCAAATTGCAATATTATGTATGCAGTATGAATTCATAGGGGTAACAATCTAAATCACTGACGGCTGTTCGCCGTCCAGTGGATTTGTTTGTTAAGCACTCTTTTGATGTTGTGAAGCATATAAATCTATCAGCCGTCGAATCATTTTTTGGTATGAAGTATGATACCGTTGTGCCTCTCTTTTGAAAAATTCAATGCTCGATTTGTTCAATGCAATGGTTACCTTGACATTTTCTTCTTTCAATACCAGTTTGTCAGGTGATGGAAGAAAGTCTCTAATTACTTTCAACTTGCCCATCGGTTCATCAGTATAT
>JBGPQS010000168.1:0-3431 GCA_041489235.1 Thermodesulfovibrionia bacterium | reverse complement strand
ATCTCCCTCATCGTTTCGTCTTTAACAGTTTTTTTCCATGATACAAAATATATTTATGAAGTCTTACTCTTAGCCTGGATGAACGCGACACCAATATTTTATCCTGAATCCATAGTACCTCAGAAATATACTTTTATCCTGTATCTCAATCCATTTTATTATTTCATGGATACCTTCAGAGTGGCTTTATATATGGATGGACCATATCTATCTGAAAGACTTCTCTATGGATTCTTATTTGCATTTGTAGCGTTAATTGCGGGATGGTTTTTTTATAATCGGTACAAAGACAGAGTGGTTTATCATCTTTAGTAATGAGCATGTTAGTAAGTCAAAGAGGTATTTTTTATGGTGAATGAAGTAACAGTAAATATGAACGGTATTTCTGTTAAATATCGTCTGGCTAAGGAAAAACCAGAGACACTCCAGGAGTACTTCATTAACCGAGTAAAAGGCAAAAGGATGGAATATAAAGATTTCTGGGCTTTAAAGGATATAAATCTTCAACTCCGCAAGGGAGAAACTCTTGGAATCATCGGTCACAATGGCGCAGGGAAAAGCACCTTATTAAAGGTTATTGCAGGGGTCTTGAAACCTGTGAAGGGTGATATTACGGTTCATGGTTCAATTGCACCGTTGATTGAGCTTAGTGCAGGCTTCGATATGGAACTTACAGGAAAAGAAAATATCTATCTGAACGCCTCAATCCTCGGTTTTTCAAGAAAAGAGATAGACAGAAAATTTAATGCCATAGTCGAATTTGCCGAGCTGAGTGAGTTTATCTATAGTCCTTTAAAAAGTTATTCTTCAGGCATGGTCTCAAGGCTTGGCTTTTCGATTGCAACAGAGGTTAACCCTGACATATTGATTATTGATGAAATCCTCGCTGTAGGTGATGAGGCTTTTAAAAGAAAAAGCGAGGAGAGAATTTTAGGATTTAAAAAGACAGGAACCACGATATTTTTTGTTTCCCACGACATGAAAGATGTAAGAAAGCTTTGCGATAATGTCCTATGGCTTGACCATGGCATGTCAAGAATGTATGGTGATTCAGAACTGGTAACAAATGAATACCAAAAACCATGAATGGTAAGCTAACTATTCTTTCTGTGTTACCCTGAGGACCTCACTTAATGTTGTGATACCTGTTTTTATCTTCTCAGCACCGTCCTCAAGCAAAGTTCTCATACCATGATGCCTGGCCAGCTCTCTTATCTGGTTTGAATCAGAGCGCTTCAGGATAAGTTTACGCACATCATCATCAACAATGAGCAATTCGAATATCCCTGACCTGCCATAGTAGCCTGTAAATGAACATTGTTCACAACCTTTTCCGCTGTAAACGGATATATCATTGCTGATGCCAAGGGTGGTGAGTTCTTCTTTATTCGCAATTGACGGGTCTATTTCTTTGCATGCAGGACAGATAACCCTGACAAGTCTCTGGGCAAGGATTCCTCTTACTGTAGAAGAAAGAAGAAAATTCTCTACCCCCATATCAATGAGTCTTGTGATTGCGCTGGGTGCATCATTGGTATGGAGTGTTGAAAATACGAGATGTCCTGTAAGGGCTGATTGTATGGCTATCTCTGCTGTTTCGAGGTCTCTGATCTCGCCTATCATAATAATATCAGGGTCTTGCCTGACGATATGTCTCAGGGTATTGGCAAAATTCAACCCTATCTGCGGCTTTACCTGTATCTGGTTAACTCCTTTAAGCTGATATTCCACAGGGTCCTCGACAGTAATTATCTTTTTGTCAGGAGAATTTATCTTGTCCAGTGCACCATAAAGGGTTGTTGTCTTTCCGCTTCCGGTAGGACCTGTGACAAGTATAATGCCGTTTGGTTTTTTGATCAGGTGATCAAAAGCAGAGAGGGTTTGGGGAGGAAATCCCAGCAGGTTAAGATCTATTGTTATGCTTTCCTTATGGAGAATCCTCATCACAACACTTTCACCATAGAGTACAGGAATTGTGGATACCCTTAGGTCTATCTCCTTTTCGCCGACCTGCAGTCTTATTCGGCCATCCTGAGGGAGTCTTCTTTCGGCTATATTAAGTTTTGCCATGATCTTTATCCTCGAAACAATTGCTGCCTGAAGTCTTTTCGGTGTGGATTCTATGTCATGTAATACACCATCTATGCGGTATCTGACTTTAAGTTCATCTTCAAATGGCTCTATGTGAATATCACTTGCTCTGCTCTCAACTGCCCTTGTGATGAGGAAATTAACAAGTTTTATTATAGGTGCCTCTGAGGCTAAATCTTTGAGGTGTCCTATGTCTTCCTCATCTTCTCTGATGAATTCAAGGCCTTTTTCGCCTATGTCTTCGATTATCCTGTCTATGTTCTGTGGTTCCTGCCCGTAGAATCTGGATATATATTCTTCAACTACCTTGCTGTCACCAACATATACTATGACATCTGAAGATGTTGCCACCCTGAGTGCATCAATAGTTGTATTGTCCAACGGGTTTGCCACTGCAACCTTCAAAATATTATTTTTAAGCTCTATCGGGATAATCCTGTTTTCACGAATAAAGCGGGAGGAGATGCCATTAAGAACAAAGGGTACTTTAGGCAGGTCATCTGGTTTTAAATAGTGTACGTCTTTATTCATGTTTTCACCCCTCAAAATTATACCACAAATAGTATATTAGTACGCCACTTCCATTTTCATGACTACATTTATTGTTTTGAACAATATCGCGATATCAAGCCACAACGACCAGTTCATAATATACCATCCATCAAGCTTCACCCGGTACTCATAACCTGTATTAGTTCTGCCAGAGACCTGCCATAATCCTGTAATTCCAGGTGCTACACTGAAGCAGAGCTCAGCAGCTTCTTTGTAGTGGTACTCTATTTCTTCCTTTGTAACAGGTCTTGGACCCACAAGGCTCATTTCTCCTTTAATGACATTGAATACCTGTGGCAGTTCATCCAGTGAAGTCCTCCTGAGAAAACGACCAACCTTCGTTATTCTTGGATCATTTCTTAATTTTTGGTTTTTTAACCACTCAGCACGGGTTTCTTTATTATTTTCCAATATCTCCTTCAATTTCTCTTCAGCATCTTTGTACATTGTTCTGAATTTGTAGCACCTGAAGGTTTTGCCATTTTTACCAATCCGGTCATGAGCATAGACGGCGGGACCGGATGTTTCCAATCTTATTATAGTTCCAATGAGAGCGATAATGGGAAGGAGCAGAGGCATTGAGATTATGCTGACTGAAATATCAAAGAACCTCTTTATGAATCTGTTTGTTATGGATTTCAGGTTGTTTCTTATGTTCATGAGAAAGATCTCTTCATAAAAAAGATGGAAGAGTTTGGTATTTAACAGTGCGATACCTTTAAGATCAGGTATCACCACCGTATTGGGTGTATGATTCTGAACGGCAGATGTGAGAACAGACAGTCTTT
>JBGPQS010000167.1:0-3445 GCA_041489235.1 Thermodesulfovibrionia bacterium | reverse complement strand
GGTGCCTCAAGCTCTTTGCTGACTTTTTTGTGAACTTGACTATCTTTGAACGTTTAGATCGTCTTTTTTCTTTTTCAGGCTCAGAAATGAATTTAGGAGGCTGAAGAGAACTGAATTCTATCTTCACATCTCTTGCATATACCTTGACTGTGAGTAAACAATTGTCTATACTCCTTAATAAGCGATTCACTTATTTTTAAAGGGGCATGTTCCAGCATGTCCCTTTTTTCATTAACCAGCCGGGTGTCCATACAGGTGTCCATTGAAGGTCAATTTCTGCTGATTTTCATAGATGTGTATCAACAGCAATAAACAAACCCTCTTAAGATTTTCTTTTGATTACAACTGGTTAATTACTCTGGATTTTCGGAAGGATCAGACTGATTGCTACCTGATGAATTTCCTAAACCTGGTGTCGCAGGTTCGATTCCTGCAGGGGGTACCAGCCTCTTGAATACAAACCGATTGTTTCCTAAATCCCGATTGTTCATCGGGATTCGATTCCTGCAGGGGGTACCATATTTTTCTTTCTACATAGGTAGTCTGATTTTCTAAGGAATAAAGAAAAGAGACATGCTAATTTCCAAACTCGCAGGGTTACCAGGATTGATCCGGTCCAGAGATTCAATGGAAGGACCTTTCCCAGGATAGGAGTACCTTATCACAGGAGGGGCATTCATGAATGTAAATGAGAGAGGAACATCCTCTTCACCCGGTGTTCTCTCACTTTTAACCTCTTAAGTCAGTGCCATTGATATATTTGCAGGTAAAGAGTTGAGTTTTTTTTGAACTGATGTTTGTAGGATTTATTGGCGGTCCCAACGGGATTCGAACCCGTGTCTTAGCCTTGAGAGGGCTACGTCCTGGGCCTCTAGACGATGGGACCATGGCTGGGGAGAGAGGATTCGAACCCCTGTAAGCAGATCCAGAGTCTGCCGTCCTGCCACTGGACGACTCCCCAAAAGCTAAAAAATTATACCATATCTTTTTGATAATTCACAAAATCTAAACCTATTTGGCAGATAGTACGGAGTTTGAGTTATAATGATAAAAAGTTAAAAGATTTCACAGGGATTTACTAAAATGACGTTTAAGTGTAAGAATATGGATCACTGCTCAATGTACAATTATCTGACAAGTTCAGTCACAATTTTAGAATTATATCCTTTTGTTGAAGAATACTGCAGACATCCGGAAAAATATAAAGAATGCGCAAGATATAAAATTTTAATTGAAGGTGATGCCCCCCCTGAGAATTTATTGCCAAATGGTAAAATGTTAAAAAAGAGGTAACAGGTCATTATTTAACTTTTCAAGATATTCTTTCCACTCAATCGGGAGCATATATTTCTTTTTATTATTACATTCTTTACAGACAGGCACAACATTTCCTTTGGTTGACTTGCCCCCTCTTATTATAGGAACGATGTGATCAAGAGTAAGCTCTTTGGAGCCTACTTTTCGTTTGCAGTAGGAGCAGACACCGTCTGCACATTTCCTTTTCCACCACTGAGAAGCCCTGAGCTTTCGCGCCTTTGCCTTTTCCCTATTAATCTCTTCTTCAGTAACATTTGAAATGAAGTGATTCATAAATTATTTTAGCCTATTCGGGCTTTAGTAATATACTATCCTTTCACTCCATCCCATAAAATGCTCCGGTTTCTCCCTTCCCTTTTTGCATAGTACAGTGCCTGATCAGCCTTCTCAATAAGTTCTTCTTTACTTGTCACATCATGATAAGGGAAAGTGGATATCCCGATGCTTATAGTGACCTTAAAGGTATTCCCTCCTGCAGAAAATGATGTATTCATCACAGCCTGTCTCAACCTTTCTGCCATATTTTTTGCACCATTGGCATCTGTTCCTATAAGAATTACTGCAAACTCTTCCCCTCCATATCTTGCAGGAATATCTATGCTTCTTATGGTTGTCTTTATTATATCTGCAACTCCTTTGAGCACTGTATCACCTACTGGATGTCCATAGGTATCATTTATTTTTTTGAAGTAGTCTAAATCTATTATGAGCATGGAAAGGGGCTCTGAGAATCTATCGAAACGACTGAATTCCTGCAAAAGTCTTTCCTGAAAGTTTCTGTAATTAAAGAGTCCTGTGAGCCCGTCTGTTATCGCAAGCCTTTCTATTTCTTCATGAAATCGTGCATTTGCAATGGAGGTTGATGCCTGATTTCCGAGAACCTCTAACAGGTTAGTCTGGTGAGAATTAAATGCATTTTTCTTTTCTGAAAGGATTGCAAGTATGCCAATGAGCTTATTTTCATAAAGAAGTGGCAGAGCAAAGACAGACCCTATAGTATCTGTTTTGAAAGGCATGACAGGGAAGCGATAGTCTCTCACATCAGAGAGATATAATGGTTCTTTATTCTTCACCAATATATCGAGCGAGGTACCTTTCATGCTGAATAACTTTTTCTCCAGAGATGGAAGTCCTATCTGATGTATCATTTCGAATTCTTTGCCTTTCGCTATGAAAAAGACTACTGCTGAGGGTGCAAGTCTGTATGCACCCTGTGTCAATCTCTGTGCGATAACATCTATATTAAGTGATGAGAGGAGTGTTGAACTCTCTTCGTGGAGAATCTTTAATCTGGCGTGAGAACGATGGATCAGAGGGGATATACGCTCTCTTTGAAGTATTCTTAAGAGCTGCTTTGAGAACATCTGGATCGTAGTGTTATCAGCATCATTGAATGCATGAAACCTTGTACTATCAGCAGCCAGAACACCAAGAGGAAAGTCCCCATCGATAACAGGAACTGCAATTAAAGAAGAAACCTTATCTCTCTTTAAATAGCCGACTTCCAGTTTCTTTTCACCTATGTCAGATACTATAAGAGGTTTCTTCTCTTTCATGCAGAGATTTATAATTCCTCCGGTCGAGGGTATAATGTTCCCTAATTCCTCAGTGGAACATCTTAACCCCAGATCGCCACCATCACTCATAAAAAAGTGTACTGAATCAGCAAATACCGCATTCTTTGCAACCATAAGTAATTCTTTAATCTCCTCATCTGACTTGCGCACTGAGGCAAGGTAATGAGATAAAACTTCTTCGTCACTAAAAGATTCTATTTCAGTTTCAGAATCTATATTCTGAGCTTTTTCTTTAATTATCTTAAGGGATGTCTCGACAATATTTTTTTTCTTTCTCAGAGCAGTAATCACCAGAGAAGATATGCTCGCATTAGCAATAAGAGCTATAAGAAATGCTATTTCTTCAAAAAGGTTTTCTCCATTTAAAAAATTACTCAGCTCAAGAAATGGGATTAACAGTGAGAGAACAATAACAGTTTTTACTCCATAAAAAGCGGTGATTGATGCAATAAACGGAAAATAAGCCATCCTGAGCCATGGTAATGTAAATGCATTGACTGTGCCTGCAATAAGGAGCATGAGGGAGAAGAGAAATTCTATAGAATATGTTT
>JBGPQS010000166.1:0-3475 GCA_041489235.1 Thermodesulfovibrionia bacterium | reverse complement strand
CCTGTCCAGCCTGCATCCGCCGCACAGCCGGTAGGCGGAAGCTTTTTAAGAACCATGGGAGGAGCCCTTCTCGGTGGGCTTATCGGAGGCATGCTTTTCAGTGGTCTTGGTTTTGCCGGACAAGGAGGGTTTGGTGGGAGCGGTATAGGTCTTATAGAAATTATCCTGATTCTTGGAATTGGATATCTCATATACAGAATGATCAGGAGGAAAAAAGAAGAGAATCTTTCCTATCAGACCGCATCTCAGCAGAGAGGTTACCAGACAGAAAGAATGCCTGCATATGAAAGCAGCGGACAATCATATAAAGGAGATACATCTGTTGATGATGAGGGGATATCGCATATTCGTCAAATGGATCCATACTTTGATGAAGCTCGTTTTAAAGACATGGAAATGGACAGCTTTTTTAAAATACAAGGAGCATGGATGAACAGGAATTTATTGCCGGTGAGTAACCTGCTCACAGATGAAATAAGAGGTATTTTTCAAAAAGATATCGATATATTGCTAAGAGAAAAGAAAGTGAACAGGCTCGAAAACATTGCGGTGAGAAATGTTGAGATTGTTGAGACATGGCAGGAATCAGGACAGGATTTCATCACCGTTCTTTTTCAGGCAAATCTCTTGGATTATACAACTGATGACTCAACAGGAAAAGTTGTAGCAGGAAGCAAGGAAGAGCCGGTGAAATTTGAAGAGTACTGGACTTTTATAAGGTCTGTTGGAAACAACCCATGGAGGCTTTCAGCAATTAACCAGCAATAAGATAATATAGATTATTGTGTCTAATATAGTTGCAGCTGTAAGCTTTTTATGCTGAGTTCTACTATTGCTTCTAACCCTTAATTTGAGAGTGCACATTAGCATGCTGCCCTTCGAAAAAAAAATACCGTTAAATGAAAGAAATAAAAAGAATACTGTAATTTCGCAGCCCTCATCAGGTATTACTTTCCGGGAAGCATTCCGTTACTGGTTGAAACTTGGCTTTATCAGCTTTGGAGGGCCAACAGGCCAGATTGCGATTATGTATAAGGATCTGGTCGAAAAAAAGAAATGGATACCAGAAAACCACTTTCTGCAGGCACTTAATTTTTGCATGCTCCTGCCAGGCCCTGAAGCCCAACAGTTAGCAACATATATAGGGTGGCTCATGCACAGGACATGGGGAGGGATTGTCGCAGGGGGGCTCTTTGTCCTTCCATCAATATTCATCTTATGGGGTCTTGCATGGTTATATGCTTCGCTGGGAAATATCCCGGCAGTTTCAGCCTTTTTCTACGGCCTGAAACCAGCAGTTGTTGCTATAGTAGCTGAAGCAGTCATCCGCATTGGGAGAAAGTCACTTAAAAATGAAATACTTATTACACTTGCTGTATTAGCCTTTATAGGAATTTATTTTCTTGACATCCCATTTCCCGTTATCGTGCTCTCAGCTGGCATAATCGGTTATTTTGGAGGAATTTTTGTCCCCAGAAAGTTCTTTGTGAGCAAGGCAACACCATCCTCACATGATTCTGAAGCCGTACTTTCTGATGAATTTTTAGCCAAGAAATACGTCAAGCCCAGTTGGAATAGTTCTTTAAGAGTCATTGCTGTCTGTTTGACCCTCTGGTTTTTACCTCTTATACTGATCGGGATATGGAGGGGATGGAATGATATCTTCATTGATATAGGAGTTCTCTTTAGCAAGGCTGCTGTGGTGACATTTGGCGGGGCTTATGCTGTCCTTGCATACATCAGCCAGGAGGCAGTTAATCACTATGGTTGGTTACAGCCTGAACAGATGATGGATGGACTTGGTCTGGCGGAAAGCACACCAGGACCACTGATAATGGTAACGCAATTTGTAGGATATCTTGCAGCTTACACACATGCGAAAGGTCTTCAACCTGCTGTTGCAGGTGCGATTGGTGGACTTATTACCACCTGGGTGACTTTTGTCCCCTCGTTTTTCTGGATATTTCTTGGAGCGCCTTTTATTGAGAAGCTTAGGGGAAATGTGAAGTTAGGCTCAGCGCTTTCAGCTATCACCGCTGCTGTAGTTGGTGTTGTCTTAAATCTTGCAGTGATTTTTACCTATCATACCCTTATGCCGGAGCATGTAACAATCGACTGGTATGCCTTGATAGCATCAGTGGTTGCCTTCGTTGCTCTACTTCATTTCAAATGGAGAATGATTCCTGTGATTATTGCCTCTGCAATAGCAGGATATATATGGAAAATACTTTTATAGAGATATTTGATATAATTTAGTTGAGCAGTTAAGCCCTATAAGCTGGTGAGGGTATAGTGGGAGAAAAACAAATTTTTCATTATCTTATTGTCAGTGCTTTTATTAGTATTTCCATCTTCATTCCGATATTATCTCAAGCTGCCAACACTGAAAAGATACTCCTTTTCCACAGCCATATAACTGTCAATAGTGATTCATCTATGACTGTCCGTGAAACCATTAAAGTTCAAAGCGCAGGCATAGAGATAAAAAGGGGAATCTACCGCGATTTTCCCACCAGATATAGGGACAGTTTCGGCAATCAATATGCCGTAGATTTTAATGTCATTGAAGTTCTCAGAGACGGAAAACCTGAAGGTTATCATTTCAAAGAAATGAGTAATGGGCAACGTGTCTATATCGGGAAAGAAAATGTTTTTTTGCCACAGGGGAAATACACCTATACCCTTGTCTACAAAACAAATCGGCAGCTTGGATTTTTTAAAGACCATGACGAGCTTTACTGGAATGTTACAGGAAATGGCTGGGTGTTCACTATAGATAAGGCTTCTGCAACGGTTTTGCTTCCCCAGGGAATCCCGAAAGATAAAATAAATCTTGATGGATATACAGGCCCACAGGGTGCAAAGGGGAAGAGCTTTAACAGTTCTGTTGACGATTCTAATAATATTATTTTTTCAACTACAAAACAACTTTATTCTTATGAAGGGATGACGATTGTTGTTTCCTGGCCAAAGGGATTTGTTCTTGAACCAACATCCCAGATAAAACTTGGCTATTTTATTCGGGATAATCGTAGTTCGATTGTTGGACTACTCGGACTGCTGATTCTTCTTTCTTATTACTTAATTATATGGGTCATGGTTGGAAAAGACCCTGCTCACGGAACGATTATGCCTCTCTATACTCCTCCTGATGGCTTTTCTCCTGCATCAATGCGTTATATTACGAAAATGGGCTACGATAATAGAGCTTTTGCGGCTTCCATTATCAATATGGCAGTTAAAAGATTCTTGTCGATAAGAGAAGAAAACGGCGTCTATACTCTAATCAGAGATAAAGCAAACGAATCAGTTTTAACGCCAGAAGAAAAAAGGATTTCTTCAAAGCTCCTGGATTCAAGCAAAGAAATCAAACTCAAAACTGTGAGCCATGTAAAAATACAAAGCGCTCTCAGTGATTTAAAAAATTTTCTTAAAATGAATTTTGAGAAGATCTATTTTAGTACCAACAGGAGAT
>JBGPQS010000165.1:0-3481 GCA_041489235.1 Thermodesulfovibrionia bacterium | reverse complement strand
TCCCTTTAATGATGAGAAAGCAATTTCGATGTCGTCGAATGATGAGAGAATGAATAAATTTATCTTTTCAGAAAGAGCACTCTCTATAGCCTTTTCGTATTCAGCATCGACATCAAAAACATCTGAAATTGATGCGAGGAGCCTGATGGCTGGATTCTCTGAGAGTATCTCTCTTGTTGGCCTGTCAAAGACAAACTCCTTGAGTGACTCAAGCCGCGATGTGAACGAAGCGAGCTCCTCTCTCAACTTCGATAGTGTTTCCCTCAGTTCCTCAATTTTGTTTTTATTCATAGAGAGTTCGTTCATAAATATATTCTTCTTTTCATTGAGCAGTTGAAGATCGTTATTCTTTGCCAGGATGGTCATCTCCACGTCCCTTAAAGAAGAATCTGCCTCGGTTGATACATTCCTCAAATTATCCACATCTTTTATCGATGATACTTCCCTGTGGTTAAGGTCTTCAAAGGATGACTGAAACCTGCTCAGTTCGTTTTTAAGATTACTGAGTTCTTCTGATGTCCTGAAGAGTTTTCTCCTTTTTTCCTCAAGTGATTCCTCATTGTCCATAAGCTCATCTTCCAGAGATTTGACGATATCAGTTTTTTCCCTGAGCAGTTCTTTTTGGCTTTCCATGTGTGACAGGAGTTCTGCCTCAGTGATATCAAGTTCTTCCTGCTTCGCTAATGCCTCTGTTTTCTTAGCATTGAATTCTTCTTCCTGAAGGAAAAGTTTTGTAAGATATTCTTTGAGGTTGTCCTTATCTGTTTTTGACACTGCAACAGTTTTTTCAAATTCAGCAATCTCCCTCTCCATGTCCTGGAACTGAATCCGTAGCTGTTCTAATGCCTTCTCTTCTTCGAGGAGCTTAAAACGTTTAATCTCGGTCTGATTTTCGATATTACTGAGTTCTGCCCTTTTGAGTGACTCCTCTTCTTTTAGAGTGTTGTATTCAGAAGATATATTTTTAAATGACTCTTTCAGAGTTTCATAATCTCTTTTTGTAATCTTAAGTTCTATAGAACGGATCTCAGAAGAGAGTTTTTTATACCGCTCAGCCTTTTTTGCCAATCTGTCAAGGAGATTAATCTGTTTTTTTACTTCTATAATGATATCGTTTATTCTCTGGAGGTTTGTCCTTGATGATTCGAGCTTCGCAATGGCTTCTTTCTTCCTTGCATTGTATTTCATAACTCCCGCGATTTCTTCTATCAGAAATCTTCTCTCCTGAGGTTTTGAGTTCAGTATCTCTGAAATCCTCTCCTGTTCGAGTATGGAGTAACTTTTTACCTCAAGGCCGGTGTCGAGAAAGAGGTCTTTAATATCCCTGAGCCTGCATTGATTTTTGTTCAGTATATATTCACTGTCACCCGACCTGTAAAGCCTTCTCGTCACATATGCGGTGTCTGATGAGTCTTCTTCGGTTTCATCAGGCGTGGACTGCCGTGAACCGTTAAGTCCTGAAACGACTATTGTAACCTCAGCCATGCCCCTTGGTTTCTTTGATACAGAGCCATTAAAGATAACCTCTTCCATCCTCTCGCCCCTGAGGCTCTTTGCACTCTGCTCTCCAAGAACCCACCGGAATGCATCGACAATATTGCTCTTCCCGCAGCCGTTTGGACCAACAATGCAGGTAAGACCTGAATGAAAGTTAAACGCAGTTCTTTCTGCGAAGGATTTAAATCCTATTAACTCAATTTTATCAATACGCATCGTTAAAAATAATAATAAAACTTTGTTATAGAAACTAACAAGGGGATTCTCTTAAATGTGGTTATTCCTTATTTACATATTGTAATCTATAATAAAGAAAAATATCAGCAAATTATTGGTGGATTCATTTGATTTTCGAATCAAAATAATCAGGAGAAATCAATGCATATAAGAAAGTACTCTGGATTGAGTAAGTCTGTGATTGCTGGTGTTATGTTTTTGTTTACCGTATGGATGACGTTATTTTTAACATGCTCATGTGGAAAATCAGGGCAACCTGTAAAGAAGGAGGGGGTACCAGTAACTGTGAGTACAGTGATTCAAAAAACTGTTCCAATACAATTACGCGCTATTGGCAACGTGGAAGCCTATTCCACAGTTTCTGTCAAATCTCAGATCGGGGGAGAACTTATACGTATTCATTTTAAAGAAGGTCAAGACGTAAAAAAAGGTGATATCCTCTTTACCATTGACCCGAGGCCTTATGAAGCAGCGCTCAAACAGGCAGAAGCCAACCTGGCAAGAGATACTGCTCAACTTGAAAATGCCCGTGTGGACGCCCGTCGCTATGGAGAACTTGTGAGTAAAGGGTATGTGGCTCAGCAACAGTATGACCAGATTCAGACTAATGCCGCAGCACTCGAAGCAACAGTCCTTGCAGACAAGGCCACTGTAGAAAATGCAAAGCTACAGTTGAGCTACTGCTTCATTCATTCTCCTATAGACGGTCGCACGGGTAGCCTGTTGTCTCATCAGGGCGACATGATCAAGGCCAATGCTGATAATCCCATGGTGGTTATAAATCAGATCCAACCTATTTACGTGACCCTCTCTGTTCCTGAACAAAACCTGCAGCAGATTAAAAGATACATGGCAGAAGGAAAACTTAAAGGTGAAGCTATCATCCCGGGCGATGAGAATTCTCCGGTGCAGGGTATTATTACCTTCGTGGATAACACAGTAGATATTTCTACTGGAACCATCAAACTTAAAGGGACATTCGAAAATAAGGGAAAAAGGCTCTGGCCAGGACAATTTGTCAATGTGGTTCTCACACTCACTACACAGCCCGATGCTATTGTTGTTCCGTCCCAGGCTGTTCAGACTGGACAACAGGGATTGTATGTTTTTGTTGTTAAATCTGATCTCACTGTTGAATTACGTCCGGTAGTAACAGGAAGAAACCTTGATGGTGAAGTCGTTATTGAGAAAGGACTTGAACCTGGCGAACAGGTAGTAACAGACGGCCAGCTCCGTCTTGTCCCTGGCACCAAAGTGGAAATAAAAAGCACTTCTGAGGGTAGCGAAGGAAAGCAATAGTGAATATTTCTGAGCTTTGTATCCGTCGGCCAATCATGACGACTCTCATCATGATGGCCATTTTACTCTTTGGTATCATAGGGTATCAACTTTTGCCGGTAAGTGACCTTCCTAATGTGGATTTTCCTACTATTCTGGTTACTGCGAGCCTTCCGGGAGCCAGTCCAGAAACAATGGCTTCAGCCGTAGCAACCCCCCTCGAACGACAGTTTTCTACTATCGCCGGCATCGATTCGATGTCCTCTACGAGCGCTTTGGGTAATACTCAGATTACGCTTCAATTCGACTTGAGCAGAAACATTGATGCAGCAGCACAGGATGTACAGGCAATGATTGCCAAAGCCGCACGCCAGCTCCCGCAGAACATGCCGAGTCCTCCTTCTTATCAGAAGGTCAACCCTGCAGACCAGCCTGTTCTTTATCTTGCACTGAATTCGCCAACCCTCCC
>JBGPQS010000164.1:0-3497 GCA_041489235.1 Thermodesulfovibrionia bacterium | reverse complement strand
GGAGTATCCAGATTAAAAATGTCATAATTTACACGAGGTGAACAGGCAGCAATTATCACTGCGTTGACGCCTTCAGCAGCCATATCCTTTTTAATGAACTCAACACCTTCCTTCAGACACAGAGACGGATGTGTTTTGACAACAGGTGCCTTCATCTTCGTGGCAACCTTCACTAAATTATCTATATCGAGGGCTTTCCCAATCTCGCAATCAGTGCAAATATAAACGCCTATCTTTTTCTCCATTGATTTACCTCCTCACCAAAGATTGCATAGCCTTGAGCGCTGCCGCTGTACTTCCCTGGACACTGGAATAGACATCAAGCGGCTTTAAGGCACAACCCGCAGCATACATCCCGTTTACTCCGGGATTGGATGTAATAAAACCATCTGTATCGTAAGATATGTTCGCAGGCACTTTCCATTTCTGTGTGCTTGGAGCCATTCCAGTAGCAAGTACAACAAGGTCAAATTTTTCATGAATCTTCTGGGCTGTAAGCGCATCCTCTGCTGTCACTGTTAGATCCTTTGTTGCAGAATCTTCCTCGATCTTGGCAACCTTACCTTTAAAGAATGTTATCTTTTCATCTTTTTGTGCCTTTAAATACACCCTTTCGTATCTGCCTGGTGTACGAATATCAATATAGAAAATAGTCACAAGAGCATCCGGATACTGTTCACGAATATAGGAAGCCTGTTTGATGGAAGCAAGGCAACAAATGTAAGAGCAATAAGGGAGATGGTTCTCATCACGGGATCCAGCACATTGCACAAATGCTACCTTTGAAACCTCTTTTCCGTCAGAAGGTCTAAGGATTTTACCAATGGTAGGACCGTTCTGAGCTGCCAATCTTTCCATCATCATATTGGTGATAACATTTTGATACTTCCCAAAACCAAGATTATCCATTCTGGCCGCATCATACGGATTCCAACCAGTAGCCCAGACAATGGAGCCAACTTTCAAGGAAAGGCTTTGAGCCTTCATATCAAGATCAATAGCATTGTATGTGCAAACCTCTTTACACTTTGCACATTCTTCTTTTTTGCAATAGTTCTCATCAACAACATACCTCAACGGGAAGGAAAAGTCCTGAGGAAGATAAATAGCTTTTGTTTTATCCATTCCAAGATTAAAATCATTTGGCCTTTCATACGGGCAAACATCAACACATGCCTTACAGGCAGTACAATTTTCGTTCACATATCTGGGATTAAGCTTTACGGTGACATCAAAGTCTCCCTCTGAACCAGAAATTTTCTCCACCTCTGCGAAGGTATAAAATTTGATCCTGGGATTGTTTTTGATTCTTCTGAAATTTATCTCCAGTCCGCAATTAGGTGGACACAACTTGGGAAAATATTTATTGAGCTGGGTTACCCTTCCCCCAAGGTATGGATTTTTCTCGATGAGTATTACCTCATATCCTACCTCAGCTGCTTCCAGAGCAGTGGATATCCCGCTCATTCCCCCTCCTACAACTAATATACTTTTGGTCTTCTCTGCTGACATGCTATTCCTCCATATACTTATGTAGTTAAGTGCTCAAGACATTTAAAATAATTAAATGTTACACGTGGAAAAACAATACAACCTTGAGTGAACATTTTTTTACAATATGTATGCATTTTACGAGTGCGTAATAGTTAATACCAAAACATGCAAATTTGTCAAATAAAAAATATGGATTTTTTAACGTAATAACAGGGTGTAATTTACACTTTTTATTGTTTTTATTTTCTCTTTTAAAACTATACGTTTTATATAGATTTTATTAAAAAGTAAATAGAATAACCTAAAAAATTTGACATTTGGATAGAGCAAGAATAATATTATTTTTATAGTAAAGTTATGTCTAATCACACAACTGAGTGCCCCCACAGCAGGAAGAAAATGAACAAATGCTATCAATCAGAAGGGCCTACTATGGAATACAGCCGTGGCTGGGATGGTGCATTTTTCGGGTTAATCACATTTTGAAGGACATTTGATTGCATCGAATGCGAGAAAGATTCGCTTTTCTTTTTCAATCCTTTTTTCTAAAAGTTTTTTAAACTCAATTTGTTTTATGGCTTCTAAGGCATTCGCCTTTGATGATATCGCCCCTAAACCATTGCCAATTACTTCTCCAGATATCGTATCAAGAACCTCTGCATCTTCTCCGTTGGTCACCACAGCAAATGGAATCTGATAAACATCAAGGATTCTTGCACACGATATAACCTCTCTCTCCCTCGATACCAATGAACCACGAGCACATCTCATAATCATGAATCTTTTCCCTTCGATGTTTACAATAAGATCAACCTTTGATTTATTTTTTTCATCTCCAATAACAATCTCGAATTCTATATCACCCTCAATATCCTGTTTTGAATATCCCTTCTCTTCGATGAGGAGCCGTTCAATTTTCTGTCTGATCCTTTCATCATCTGTATCAAGAAATGCCTGGCCGGTTATAAAATCACAGATTTCTGGCATCTTTTGTTTGTTTTCTATATTCTTCCTTCACCTTCAATGTTTCCTCAAGCATCAGAATATACTTCAGGTATTTGAATCCGAACTTCATCAGCGCAATCTCGTCAGCCTTTATTTTTTCGACTTCTTCAGTATCAATAACATCAAGAAAACGGCTCTCAAAAATAAATCTTCTAAATTTGTCTAAATCATAACTTGCCATATACATCAGGGACTGCTTCTTCTCGTCGAGCTTGGGTTGACCAGGATTGTCCCTCCTCAACTGAATCTCCTTCCACTCCCTGTTCATTTCATCATAGAGGTCAACCCCCTGGTCAATCCTCCATGTCTCAATGGTCCACTCTTTGTCTTCCTGAAAGCCGAGACAATTCGGTTCCCTGATAAAGAAGTAGAATCCCTCATTCACTATCCCTTTTTCTGATTGCTTTACCATGAGCCCTTGACCAACGGGATAATATCGACAGTTAGTAGGCCGGTCTTCATAAATACTACAGCCATCAGGTGTCACAAAAGGACATTTCCCTTCATCATCTATCATCTTAAGCACTGCATAAGGATGTGAGGACTTCTCATCAATATGCGTGTAAGTGAATTTCTCAAGGAACTCTCCTGAAGAAATTCCCAACCTCTTTTTCAACCTTAGGATGTCATAAGGGGTAAGGAGTATATTTGTAAGTTTACAGCATTTATTAAAGCAGCTGATATTTTTATGACACCTGAACTTGAATTTTGAAGTCAATGTGCGCTCAATAGGTTCTACATACTTTGAACTCGGTAACATTGTTTAATCCTTTCTCTAATCAGAATTACTTAACTATAGACAATTTATTTTACTGCTATTCTTCTCTCTTGGACTTCAAGAGCTTATCCATTTCTTTGTCTTTGAGTTTCAAGGTATCTTCCCCAAATAAATTGGATCTTACCCATCTATAGCCAAAGCTTAAGAGTTCTTCTTCATCTTCTTTTATCTTTTCGATACCCTCTTTCTCGATATCATAGATATCAAAAAACCTGGTTTC
>JBGPQS010000163.1:0-3525 GCA_041489235.1 Thermodesulfovibrionia bacterium | reverse complement strand
TATTTTTTCTGATGCTATTATAAACACCCCTACCCTTCTTTCTTAGTGTCAAGCAGTTAGTATTTCGAGGGTTATTAGTTCAAGCGCTTTCAAAGGATCTGCATGTTTGAGTATGCTCCTCCCTATTACAAGATAATCAGCTCCCTCTCTTATAGCCTCTTTAGGCGTCATGGTTCTCTTCTGATCATCAGGTGGGGTCCATGATGGTCTAATACCAGGAGTTATTATGAGAAATCCTCTTCCACAATGGTTTCTTATGATTGCAGCTTCTCTCGCAGATGCGATCACACCATCAAGGCCAGCCTTAAGGGCAAGTCCGGAGAGGTGCCTTACATGAGTTCTCAAACTATACTGGATTCCAATTTCATCTCTGAGAATCTCCTTTGAGATGCTTGTGAGCACTGTTACACCAAGAATCTTCGGTCTGTCCAGACTTTCTTTAAGACATGTCTCGATAACAATGTCTCTGCACCTTCTCATCATCTCCACTCCACCAGATGTATGGATGTTAAACATATGTACTCCGAGTCTTGTTGCAGCAATGGCTGCTTTTGAGACAGTATTTGGAATATCATGAAATTTCAAGTCAAAAAATACCTTTTTGCCTTTTTTATTTATATCTTCAATTATCTTTGGGCCTGAGGTTACAAAAAGCTCGATACCAACTTTAAATATTCCCACATAATCTTTAAACTTTTCTACAAGCTCGATTGCATGAGTATGCTCAGATACATCGAGAGCAACTATCAATTTTTCGCTTGCAGTCATTTTATTTCTTGCCTCCTTGGGAATTGGTCATCATTTTATTTTAGCCAGAGTTATCCCCTTTTGTGCTTGATACTTTCCTGCCTTATCCGCATATGATTTCTCACAAAGTTCTGAGCCTTCTAAAAAAAGTAGTTGTGCGATACCTTCATGTGCATATATCTTCACAGGAAGGGGTGCTGTATTTGAAATCTCTATTGTCACATATCCTTCCCATTCAGGCTCAAGCGGCGTGACATTTATCACAATGCCGCATCGTGCATAGGTTGACTTTCCAAGGCATATTACGATGATTTCCCTTGGAATCCTGAAATATTCCACAGAACGACCAAGTGCAAAAGAGTGAGACGGAATAATACATATATTCCCTTTGACATCAATAAAACTTTTTGGGTTCAATGCTTTAGGGTCAATAACAGTGTTCTGCAGATGAGTGAATAGTTTAAATTCATCAGCAATCCTCATGTCATATCCATAGGAGCTTACACCATATGAAATAACACCCTCTTTAATCTGTTCCTTGCGAAACGGCTTTATCATACCTTTTGCAGCCATCTTTCTTATCCATCTATCATTTTTCACCATTGAGAGATCCTCTTTTTTGATGAAGATTACCACAAAGGGATTACACTTGACAAGCACATATTACTGATCATTTTGAACCCTATTTACCTTGACTATAATCGGATATTTTTGTTATTCTATTTAAATTTATTACAGGAGTTCTCATGAAAAAGAAGCTTAGTACAAAGAGAGTGAAAAAACCTACAAAGAAGATGGAAAAACCTAAAGAAAAAAGGATAACGACGAAAAGTCCAACATCCAAAAAAACAACAACACAAAAAACAAAAAAGCAAATTTCTAAAATAGTCAAACCCCTTACACTAAGAGAGAAAAAAACACAGGAGATGAAGAAACGCCTTATATCTCAGAAAGAGGCACTCCTGTCTGAAGCTGAGGAAGCCCTTAATGAGCTTCCTGGACAAACAATATTCCCTGACCTTGGTGATCAGGCATCTGCTGAAACAGACAGAAATTTTATGCTGAGATTAAGAGGAAGAGAGCAAAGGTTGCTCAAAAAAATTGAAAATGCTTTAGACAGGATAGAACAAGGGATATTCGGCATATGTGAGAAGTGCGGAGAAGCAATCAATTTAAGAAGACTCGATGCAAGGCCTGTGACCACTATGTGCATAGATTGCAAGACACAACAAGAAGAAGAGGAAAAGCTTAAGGAATTGTAACGTTACTCTTTGATCTTTACACTAAATCTGTCTCTTAAATTATCACCTATTATATTACAACAAACCGCGGTTATTGCAATCATCAATCCCGGGAAAAATACCATCCATGGGGCCGAAGATATATAAGCTCTATTCGCACTTATCATTGATCCCCATGTTGCGGTAGGCGGCTGTGCACCTAATCCCAAAAAGCTCAATGAAGCCTCAGTCAATATATACCCTCCAAGTTTTAACCCCATCATTACAAGCGTCAGTGAAATGCACTGGGGCATGAGATGCACAAACACTATCCTGATGTTGCTGCATCCCAATGACCTTGCAGCTTCCACAAATGGCGCTTCCCGCAAGGTCAAAATATATCCCCTTATAAGTCGTGCAAATGAGGCCCATCCGACTGCAGCAATCGCGACCATTACAGTATAAATACCAGGGGGAAGGATAATTGAGACACCTATTGCGAGAAGGAATGAAGGGAAAGAAAGTATCAAGTCAACCAGGGCCATAATTGCTATGTCAATCTTCCCTCCGAAATACCCTGAACAGAGACCGACAATGAGGCCTATCCCCATTGATAAGCATGCAGCGATAAGAGCAACACTTATCGAAATCCTGCCGCCATAAAGTACTCTCGAAAAAATATCTCTCCCCTTATTGTCAGTACCGAGAAAATGTTTTGAACTCGGTGGTTCTTTTATCGTATCAAGGTCTATCTTATCAGGATCATAATGCGAAATCAGGGGTGCAAAAAGAGAAAATAACGAAATGACAACCAATAGAGCTATCGAAATCTTACCTGCTTTTTTCATGCAATCGTATCCTCGGGTCAAGGTAATGATAAACGATATCAACAACTGTATTGATGAGCACAAAGATAAGCGTGCAGGTTATTATACATCCCATTATTACAGGATAGTCCCTCTTTATTATTCCTTCCATGATAAATCTTCCGATACCATCCCAACCGAATATTGTCTCTGTAAGTACCGCACCATTAAGATAACTTCCGAAATCAAGTCCTATTACGGTCACAATAGGAATAAGTGCATTTTTAAAGACGTGGATAGTAGTTAATTTAAACTCTGATATTCCTTTTGATCTCGCTGCAGTCACAAAAGGCAGATCAAATATTTCTATGAGTGTACTTCTTGTAACCCTTGCCAGGGTTGCAAGGGCAGGGAGAGAAAGTGTTATCGAAGGGAGGACAAGGAACGTTATGTCACCGGTACCAGATGGAGGGAAAATTTTGAGTGTAAGGCTGAAGAACAGCATGATTAAAAGTCCGCTCCAGAATACCGGGAGGCTCAGACCTGTCACAGAGATTGATGTGATAATTCTGTCTGTAATGCTCTCTCTCCTATATGCAGAGATAAAACCCAAAAGCACTCCAACAGGGATAGCAATAATCATAGCGCCCGATGCGAGTTTCAGAGTATTTGGAAATTTCAAAAGGAGGTCTTCAAATACTTTTCTATTCGTGTAGTAAGAACGTCCGAATTCTCCCTGAAGCAGAAGTTTT
>JBGPQS010000162.1:0-3548 GCA_041489235.1 Thermodesulfovibrionia bacterium | reverse complement strand
GTGCTACTTACTCTCTGCTTCCATTTACTATATGGCAGGCAATCGGATTAAAACCTAAAAGGACGGTGGAGTTCAGACTTGCAGATGGTACCCCTATTAAGCGAGGGGTTTCCGAATGTTACCTCATTTTGCCGCAAGGTGAAAGTCATACTCCAGTAATACTTGGTGAAGAATCAGACGAAGCTCTCTTAGGTGTAGTCACTCTTGAGATCCTTGGACTTGTGTTTAATCCATTTAGCAGAACTCTTCAACCAATGAAAATGCTGTTAGTTTAAATTTGATTTTTATGCCATTACAATTTCTTCTTCTGATTTTTTATAGAAAATCCTCTTAGTTCCGGATACCCATCACCTTTATATTGTATCATCATTTTATGTGTCTCTCCCATTGTCCCTGGGAAAATTAATCTCTTTATCTTTGCGACTTCAAAAAGATAATCAGGGGAATCTTTGTAAAGCTCATTAATTATTTCATCAATACCAAGAGCAATGAGAAAAGTGCCTTGCGGGCAAAAACCAAGAGTTTTAAGTCCAAGCTCTTCCCCCCATTTCTTTACTGATGAGAAATTCACATGTGCGGTAATATCCTGCTCCCCGATGTTCTGATAAGGATCTTCATTCACCTGATGTCGGTGATAACAAAGCAACGTACCCCTGTTTCTGTCTTCACTGTAATAGTCCCGGGCAGGATAACCATAGTCTATTGTGAAAATAAAGCCCTCTTTCAAGACAGTATTAATCTCCTTAAGCCATTCCTTAATCTTTAGATTTATCTCTGTCCTGTAGCCTTTTATAAGCTCAATAGAAAATTCCTTGAGATAATTCGATATCTCATCGCTCGGCTTTTCTTTTATCTCTATTAACTCTTCTCCTTTTACACTAACAAAGACCTCTTTAATCTCATCCTCCATCTCTATGAGATGCACAGGAAAGGAATCTAAGAGTTCATTAGAAAGGATACAGCCCTTAATACTATTAAGTTTCTTGAGGGATGAGACCCATTTCACCTTATGTGAAAAATCAGAGAGGAGATTCTTCTGATTTTCTATCATCACGGGATTAAATTCCACAATTATATAATTCAATGAATCAAACATCTTCTTGCTTTTTACATAATCGAGCATATCTTTGCATAGGTATCCAGCCCCTGCACCCATCTCAATAACGTGGAAATCAGATGGTCTTTTCATTATTTCCCACATCTCTTCAATCTGTTTCCCGATCATTGCACCGTATACAGGATGGAGATGTGAGCTTGTATAGAAATCACCTTCTCTTCCAATCCTTGTCTTTTGTGAGGTGTAATATCCTAATTCAGGTTCATAGAGAGCCATCTTCATAAAGGTCTCGAAGGAAATAAATCCTATTCTCTGAATCTCTTTAATTATTTTCTGCCCAAAGGAGTTCATTACTATGAGGAAGCCCCGGTAGTTACCCTGATCATTGCCTTTTTTTAATGACTAAAGCAGCGAAGAAAAGTGCAGCAGCAGTCAGGACTATGCTCCCTCCGGGCGCAATATCAAACTCATAGGAGAGAAAAAGACCTAAAATTGTAGAAAGCATTGCAATTCCGCATGAGATGAAAATCATCGAGTAGAGGTTCCTCGCAAATAATTGTGCTGTTGCTCCTGGTATGACAAGAAGGGCTGATATGAGGATGATACCAACAATCTTCATAGAAATAACAATGGAGACCGAAAGGACCACTAAGAAAAAAATATTAATGGCCTTCACGGATATACCACTCACACGTGCAATCTCCTCATTATAGGTGATAAGAAATATCTCTTTGAGAAAAAGCAGCATACCCACAATCACTACTACTGCGGTAAACAACGAGAGAAGGACTTCTCCATTGGTAATCGCTAAAATATTTCCAAAAAGGTATCCAAAAAGGTCAACAGTATATTCTTTAGAGAGACTTATAAGCACTATACCGAGCGCCATTGAACTCGCAAAAAATATTCCTATAGAAGCATCTTCCGAGATCTTTCCTTTTCTGCTCACCACTTCTATCCCGAGTGCAACAGCAATACAATAAAAGATGGCTGTAATAACAGGATTCAGTCCTGTGAAAAAACCAATTGCGACACCACCAAATGCTGCATGAGATATCCCTGCACCAATAAAAGACATTTTGCGGAGTACTACAAACACTGAGACCAGTCCTGATACAAAACTGACAATAATACCGACAAATAAGGCCTTTTGCATGAATGAAGAGCTTAAGATTTCGATCATGTGCTTTTCTTACTCTCTCCTGAGACGTTCACACTTATCGCAGATATCTGTATGCATCAATACATCTACATTTTTCCCGTAGAGGTTTGTCATCACTTTTTCATCCAATGCACCAAGTGGATTCCCCTGGTAATGAAATGTATGATTCAGACATGCGATCTCATCCACATAGGTTGTGATAGCTCCGATATCATGTGATGCCATAATGACAGTGAGATTAAATTTCTTCTGGAGACCCTTCAGAAGGTGATAGAAGTCTTCCTGTCCCACTACATCTATTCCTGTACTGGGTTCATCAAGTATCAATATCCTCGGTTCCCCTGCAAGGGCTCTTGCAATGGATACTCTCTGCTGCTGACCACCTGAAAGCTGACCGTAAAGCATCTCTTTAAGATCTGCCACTCCCATCATAGAAAGGCATTCCATTGCCCTCTCCATGTCCTTTCCTCCGGGCCATCTCAAAATGCCGATCTTTCCATATCTTCCCATCATAACCACATCGATTACCCTTACAGGAAAATTTGGTTCAACCTTTAAAATCTGAGGGAGGTAACCAAATATATTCCCGGTTTTTAGAATATCTTCAGGTAGTTTTCCAAATACATATATTTGTCCTGACAAAGGCTTTACAAGCCCGAGTATTACTCTCAGAAGTGTTGTCTTCCCGCCGCCATTTGGGCCAACGATTCCAATAAACCGTCCTTCATCCAAAGAAAGGGTTATGTCTTTTAAGACATCTTTTCCATTGAAGGTTACACTAAGATTATTTATCTGAATTGCTCTCATTTGCTATTCGCTCTTCTAAAACTATCCAATCTCACCTGCTCTTTTTTCTTATTTCATTACGCTTTCCATAACAGAGATGTTATGTCTCATCATTTTCATGTATGTCTCCCTGCCCTCCTGTCCACCAATAGGATCAAGAAATAAAACCCTTGCTCCGCTTTCTCTTGCGATAGCCTCGGCAATCTTTGGATTAAACTGTGGTTCGGCAAAAATAACCTTGCTCCCTATGCGTTTGACTTCTCTCACAATCCGTGCGACATGTTTTGGACTCGGCTCTTTTCCAGGTAACTCCTCGATGACACCGGCAACTCTGAGACCGTATCTTTTTGAGAAATAATTCCATGCCGGATGGAATGTGACATATTCCTTTATGCTGAATGTCTTGATTTTATCAGAAATCTCTTTGTCAAGTTGAGAAAGTTTTTCTCTATATAATAATGCGTTCTTTTCATAAATCTTGGCATTCTCAGGGTCAGCTTCAATAAGTGCTTTCTCTATCTTTGTAACAATATCGTTTGCAAT
>JBGPQS010000161.1:0-3563 GCA_041489235.1 Thermodesulfovibrionia bacterium | reverse complement strand
GGTAAAAACTGCCATGAACAAATCCAGGCTTGAACAGTGTAAAATCGAAACAGAAAAAACTAAAAAGTTTCGTGAAGAGATACCCGGCATTGTGGAACGTCTTGTAGTTTCTTGTAATACAGAGGATTGCTTCGATCATGTGGAGTTAGAACCTCTCCCATCGAAAGAATCCATCATAGAGATTACCCATATGGCCTGTCGAATTCTCTATCCGGGTTACTTTTCTCGTACACGTATTGATAAGGTCAACCTGATTTATTATTTTGGACAGGAAGCAACAGCGTTTTTTGAAGCATTATCCGAACAAATCTCATTTGCAATGCGACATGAATGCCGTCGTCATAATTTACCGTGCATTAACTGCGATGAACAAGGTCAGGAGATCGCTATAAATTTTATGAAAGAGCTTCCTCGTCTCAGAACTCTTCTCGCCAAGGATATTCGTTGTGCCTACGAAAGTGATCCAGCAGCGAAGAGTTATGATGAAATCATATTCAGTTATCCCGGTCTTTTTGCCATTACCGTATATCGGATAGCGCATCAGCTTTATGAACAAGATGTACCATTAATTCCCCGAATCATGTCTGAATATGCACACAGCATGACAGGAATCGACATCCACCCAGGGGCACAGATTGGAGAGAGCTTTTTCATCGATCACGGAACAGGGGTGGTTATTGGTGAAACGACTAAGATAGGGAATCGTGTAAGGATCTATCAAGGAGTTACTCTTGGAGCCCTGTCTCTTTCAAAAGAAGAAGTTGAACGGCTCAGAAATGAAAAACGTCATCCGACAATTGAAGATGATGTGATAATTTATGCCGGGGTAACCATATTAGGTGGTGAGACCGTGATCGGTGCTCGGTCAGTAATCGGAGGAAATGTATGGATTACCACTTCGGTGCCGCCTGATACAAAAGTGTTCATGAAGAAACCTGAACTGATTTTTAAATAGGACGCAATTTATAATTACATATTGGTTTGGTTATCTAGTTTTTTCTTTTTTATTGGAAAATCTGTGTTAACTTTCTGTTCTTTTTTGTCTCCTCAGATAATAGAGAGAACCTATTCCGGCAAGCACCATGAAAATGGCCATTCCCCATTCGTTCATGGTTGGTACGGGTTGAAGTTGTACCTGACCCTCTTCTGTGGTAAGGTTGTCAAATGTGATAATAAACCCGTTGATTTCTGTGTCATTGATTCGTATTCTCTTGATTTGTCCGGCATCAGCTTCCCAGCCAGCGAAAACCATTGATACACTTATAACCGGAGAAACCTGAACTGTACCGAGCAGAGCGTCACTCTCGTCGAAAAACTGTACGTTCCCTGAGCTGACACCGACCCATCCACCAGCTCGTAAAACAGGAGTTGTAAGCACAATATCTATAAATCCGGTATCGGTATCACTGCCGATGCACTCACCACTCACACAGTTATTTGAACCAAAAGCAAGATATCGTAAATCGTTGTTGTCGGTTGTGTGAGTATTCCCACCAAGGATGATAGGTGTTGTATTGTCAACAGGCAAACCAAGACCATTATAGTCATAAATAGTCGGGGTTACGAATCCACCCGGCCCAATTTCCGCTGCATTCAGGCTCACAGGAAGTGCGATAAACATTGCGAAGACAAGAAGCAATCCCAATAAAAATCGTCTTTTCATTTGTCTATTCTCCTTCTTTTTATTAAATAATATATATTATCTATCAATTTTCTCAGTGTGCAATTTTTTATCATATAAGTCAACCTGAAGTCAAGTTCAGTATAGTTTAAGATTTTGTTTATTTATCCTGACTCTGGTGATGACGTCCCAATCAGACAGACATCCATCATTGCTCTTTATTGACACGCTTTAATTTTACCTGATATACTCGACTGTAGTAATACTGATTGAATCGGAGCGTTATGATACAAAAGGGCAGGAAAGAAGTTGTCATTAAGAATATCCTTGCTCTTGTTCTTGCCGGAGGAAAAGGAGAAAGGCTCCATCCTCTCACACTCCACAGAGCTAAACCTGCAGTCCCTTTTGGGGGGAAATATAGAATAATTGATTTCACGCTCAGTAATTGTATTAATTCCCATATTAGAAAGATTGCTGTCCTTACGCAGTATAAATCCCTTTCCTTAAACAAACATCTTGCATATGCATGGGAGCACCTGCTGAGTCAAGAGCTCGATGAATTTGTTTTATCTATCCCACCACAACAGAGAATTAAAAAAAGCTGGTATGAAGGCACAGCAGATGCAGTGTATCAGAATATCTATACTATAGAGAAAGAGGCACCTCTTTACCTTCTGATACTTTCAGGTGACCATATATATAAGATGGACTACTCTGAGATGTTTTATTACCACCTTGACAAGGGCGCTATCGGTACAATTGCCGCTGTAGAGGTTGATGTAGAAAAGGCATCCTCATTCGGGGTGATGGAGGTAGATAAAGAATTCAGGGTAGTCAGTTTTGAGGAGAAACCAAAAAATCCAAAGACTATTCCGGGTAACCCTAACCAATCTCTTATATCCATGGGGGTTTATTTATTTAAGACAGAAGATATTGTGAAGGAGCTAAAAACAGATGCAATGAGTGAATCAGCACATGATTTCGGTAAGAACATAATCCCTGATATGATGAAGACAGGCAGGCTCTTCGCATATAATTTCAAGGATGAGAACAAAAAAGCAGCAAAATACTGGCGTGATATCGGCACTATTGATGCTTACTGGGAAGAGAATATGGATCTTGCCTCGGTTGACCCAGAGTTTAACCTTTACGATAAAGACTGGCCTTTACGGACAAAAGAGGGACAGTTTCCTCCGGTAAAGTTTGTTTTTGCACAGGAATATAAGGGAGGCAGGCTCGGTATTGCACTCGACTCTATAGTGTGTGACGGCTGCATCATCAGTGGTGGCAGGGTTCAGAATTCTGTGCTTTCCCATAACGTGAGGATAAACAGTTATGTTGACATCAGGGAATCCATACTTTTGGAGAATGTTGAGATAGGAAGACATTGCAGGATCAAAAAAGCCATTATCGATAAAGATGTCAATGTCCCGCCACGTACTGTTATAGGGTATAACAAAAAGAAAGATAAAGAGAGATTTTATGTCAGCCCTGGTGGTATTGTTGTGATCCCAAAAGGGTTTGAATTCGAATGAGTCTTGTAGGCAGGCTTGAAGACCTTTCGCTGTCAGATATATTCCAGATACTCAGCGTAGGCAGGAAGACAGGCACACTTATTCTGAAGGGCAGCAGTGGCAATGCATTGATTGTGTTTAAAAACGGACTTGTTGTCAGGGCTGAAACGGATAACCTTGACAGAACCCTTGGCGAAGACCTTCTGAGTGCGGGAATGGTGAAAGACACGATTTTTCATTTAGCGTCAGAGGTAAGAAAAAATCTCCCCACAAAGTCTATACCTGAAATATTGTATGAGTTCGGTTCTCTTAGCAAAGATTCCCTTGAAAAGATAACAAAAAAGAGGGCGGAGAGGGTTGTCTACAAGCTACTCCAGTGGCAGGATGGCGATTTCCAGTTTGAACTTGATGACCTGAATCCACAAGGT
>JBGPQS010000160.1:0-3568 GCA_041489235.1 Thermodesulfovibrionia bacterium | reverse complement strand
TTTGATATTGATTTCGGTGTAAAGACCGGCTTGAACAAGGCAGAAGCAGATTATACACTTCTTGCCGGCATTACGTTGAGATTTTAAGGGGGCTATCATGCATATGGCAGATGCTTTACTTTCACCCGCAGTAGGTGGTACTTTCTGGGCAGGCAGTATTGGTGCAATAGCTTACGCATCAAGAAAACTCAGAGAAAACCTTGATGATAGACTCATTCCCTTAATGGGTGTGCTCGGTGCTTTTATCTTCGCAGGCCAGATGATCAATTTTACCATTCCGGGTACGGGTTCAAGCGGACATATAGGAGGAGGGATGCTGCTCGCCATTCTGCTCGGTCCTTATGCAGGATTTCTTGTCATCGCATCAGTGCTTACCATACAGGCACTGTTTTTTGCAGATGGAGGATTACTTGCTCTTGGAGCAAATATCTGGAACCTCGGTATTTACCCCTGTTTCATTGCATATCCACTTATTTACAGGGCTATCGTGAGGAATAGAAACACGCCGAGGAGGACCATCATTGCATCAGTACTTGGTGTCGTCATCGGGCTCCAATTCGGTGCATTCTCGGTAATCCTCCAGACCAAAATCTCCGGCATAACTGAGTTACCCTTTGGAACATTTATCATGCTCATGTTGCCGATCCATCTCGCTATTGGTGTGGTTGAAGGATTTATTACTGCAGGAGTTGTAAATTATGTTCGGACCCTCAGGCCTGACATCGTTGAAAATAGTGAAGGGATAAAAGTTCTCTCTTCTGGTGGCTCAATGAAAAAGATTGTAATTATATTTGGTGTATTCGCAATCCTTACCGGAGGAATTTTCTCATGGTTTGCATCAACCTACCCTGATGGACTTGAATGGTCAATAGAGAAAATTTACGGGAAGTCCGAGGTACCTGAAAGGCAAAATCCGATTTCAGGAATAGTATCAAAAATACAAAAGAAGACAGCTATACTCCCTGATTATTCATTGTCCTCAACAAGCAAGGAAGAGGAAAAACCTTCCTGGCCCGCTGTTGATACAATCACTTCTATCTCCGGTCTCCTCGGCGGTATTATGGTATTGGTGGTAGTGGTGATTTTCGGTATAGGAATGAGAGTGCTCAGGAAAAAGATGAGAAAACCATGACCTTTGATAGTGAATACTTTAACATTGGCTATCTCGATAGTCTCTCGTATAAGGATACATTTGTTCACAGGCTCGACCCGAGGGTAAAGCTCCTTGTGTCTTTTGTATTTATCCTTTTTGTTGTATCCTTTCCGAAATATGATCTCTCGGGTCTCATGCCATTTTTTATCTACCCTGTGTTTTTACTTACTGCAGGAGACATTCCCCTGAGAGTAATCGCAAAAAAGGTGATTTTTGTATCACCATTTGCACTCTTCATCGGAATATTTAATCCACTGTTCGATACCAGTGTGCTTCTCACACTATTTGGGATACCAATTACTGGTGGCTGGATATCGTTCCTGTCAATTATTGTTAAATTTATACTCACCGTGAGCACAGCTCTTCTCCTGGTTGCGGCTACCTCATTTGTGGGACTGTGCGAGGGACTTGAGAGGCTCAAGCTGCCAAAGGTATTTGTCATTCAACTCTTGTTCCTTTATAGGTATCTTTTTGTTCTCCTTGAAGAGACATTCAGAATGTTAAGGGCACGGGATGCACGGTCGTTTGGGAAAAGGGGGAGTGATATAAAGACATTCATACGGTTTATATCGGTACTTCTTATAAGGACTGTGGAGAGGGCAGAGAGAATCTATCAGGCAATGCTTTCGCGAGGCTTCAGAGGCGAAATCAGAATGCTCAGAAGACATACTCTCAGGGTTCAGGACTTCCTGTTTGCACTATTTTCAGTAAGTTTATTCTATGTATTCAGGCACTATAATATTGTGAGTATTCTCGGAGAAACACTCGGGAGAACACTCAGATGAGTCATCATATCTTAGAACTTAAAGATGTTCATTTCAGTTATCCTGACGGTACCGAAGCACTGAAAGGTATTTCGTTCAGGATACTCCATGGCGAATCAGTCGGCTTAACTGGTGCAAATGGTTCAGGAAAAACAACACTTCTCATGAATCTGAATGGACAACTCCTCCCCACAAAAGGAGTCGTATCCATAGGGGAGATTCCGCTTAACAAAAAGACAAAACAAGAGATAAAAAGAAAGGTAGGGTATGTTTTCCAGAGACCGAATGATCAGTTATTTATGCCTACAGTGTACGAGGATGTTGCATTTGGCCCTGTGAATCTTGGATTGACTCCTGAACAGGTTGATGAAAGGGTAAAGAGTGCTCTTGAAACCGTAGGATGCCTTCATCTCAGTCACAGACCACCTCACAGGCTTTCAGAAGGTCAGAAAAATGCTGTTGCAATTGCCACAGTAATGGCAATGAAACCGGATATATTAGTCATGGATGAACCTGCCTCAAACCTCGACCCAAAATCACGGAGACAACTTATTAATCTCCTGAAAGGGTTTGAGCACACAAAGATTATTGCTTCCCATGACCTTGACCTGATACTTGATGTATGTGAAAGATGTATTGTGATAAAAGATGGAAGGATTGCAGCTGACGGTCCTGCAGAAGAAATCCTTTTAAATAAAACGTTGCTTGAGGAAAATAATCTAGAGTTGCCCCTTTCGAGACAGAACTCCTGCATGTAAAGTGCAGAGTTAGGGAGAGATTTTTTTAAAAATCAATAATCCTGTTCAGCATCTATCAATTTTTTAGCCTTTACCACGAACTTATCATCAACAAACTCAAATATTTTGAAAAATCGTATTAACCCCTCCTCACCTCCCCTTGGTAAGGGGAGGTGAGGAGGGGTCAAAGTAGGCTAACAGGAACAACAAAAACGAATGCAACAGAAGGTTTATATAATAGTCCCTACAAACGTTTTGTTATTTATAGAGAGGTATGCTGATTGATTCAATGAGAAATTAAATGTTAAATTGTTGAATGACAGACATACTGAAAGTCTCGCTTATCTTCGCACTCATATTATTTCTCCTGAGGAAGAAACTGAACATCGGCCTTGTGATGCTGATTGCAGCTGTTATGCTGTTTCTGCTGTATCAAATGTCATTCATCTTAATACTGGAAACAGGGAAAAATGCTCTTCTGAGCGATGTGACCATCAAACTCATCCTCGCCTTATCTTTTATCAGAATTTTTGAGATGATACTTAGAGAACATGCTGTCCTTAGCCAGATGATGGATGCAGTGAAGGCAATCTTTAGAAATAGAA
This sequence comes from Thermodesulfovibrionia bacterium, assembly GCA_041489235.1. Taxonomy (GTDB): domain Bacteria; phylum Nitrospirota; class Thermodesulfovibrionia; order Thermodesulfovibrionales; family SM23-35; genus VGWZ01. Next base: position 309 of record JBGPQS010000160.1, on the reverse strand, counting down.
AAATCGTTGCCATAACCATGCCCCTCCTTATAGGGCTGTTACCCTCAGTTGGAGGTGCATATTTTTCTGCGCCGATGGTCGCTGAGTCAACCCGTGACACGAAGATGAGTCCTGAAGAAAAGGGTTTTGTCAATTACTGGTACAGACACCCCTGGGAATTTATTCTGCCATTATATCCGGGGCTCCTGCTCGCATCAGCTGTTTCGAAGATAGAACTCTATAACCTGATTACAGTGAATTTCATATGTGCAGTTTTTGTAGTGATAACAGGATTTATTTTTAGTATGCATGGTATGAAGGGAGTAATCA
>JBGPQS010000159.1:0-3622 GCA_041489235.1 Thermodesulfovibrionia bacterium | reverse complement strand
GAGACGTCCATAAACAACGAGTGTAGAGAGAAGAAGTGCCATAGGTATGGTGAGTAAAAACAGCTGTGTCTGGAGGTAAATGATGAGTTGAACCATGTCTATAATTGATACACCAATGCCTGAGAGAAACCTGCTCAATCTAAGCAGTTTCTCCATCATCAGGATAAAATTGAGAAAGGCAAGACTGATGAGAAAGGTAACAGCCAATTCCTTCAGTATTGATTTATGTATTATTTTCATGGCTTGATGTTTATTTTAGCATAATCCAATCCAACTCCCATCACTTGTCTATTATCAGAAAAAAAGTTGGCAGGACATAGGAGCAGATAGAATTTTCAGGAGGAAAAAATCATGCCAAGGGGGGCGTTAATGAACGCCCCCCTATAGTTCAATTATGATACTTGACCCTTTATTTTTAGTTTTAAGTTTTAAGTTGTTAGTTGTCAGCCTTAAAACTGGATACTAAAAACTGAAAACTGTCTTTATGCTTCTATCTTTACTCCCGTCTCCTTCCTGAATATGATCTCATAATTTTCAAAGTTAACCTCAACCGTATCACCTTCCTTGAAAGTCCCATCAAGAATTTTCAATGCAAGGGGGTTCAATATCTCTCTCTGGAGGGCTCTCTTCAATGGCCTTGCCCCATAAACAGGATCAAAGCCAACCTCTGCAAAATATTCTTTCGCACTCTCTGTCAGTTTTATATCAACTTTTTTCTCCTTGATATATTTCTTCATCCTGTTCACCTGTATCTCGACAATCTGTATCAGGAGTTCTTTTGTCAGAGGATTAAAGATAATGATCTCATCAACTCTGTTGAGAAATTCTGGCCTGAAAAACATTTTAAGATCCTCCAGAACTTTTTCTTTCAGATCATCATTGCTCCCTACCCAGTATGCATCAGGTCTCTTAGCCCTCTCTTCAAGCATCTCCTGTATATGTGTACCCCCGATATTTGATGTCATGATAACTACAGTATTTCTGAAATCCACTGTCCTTCCATGGCTGTCGGTAAGCCTTCCGTCATCGAGCAGTTGAAGCAGGAGGTTAAATACCTCTGGATGGGCCTTTTCAACCTCGTCAAAGAGAATTACGGAATAGGGTTTTCTCCTCACAGCCTCAGTAAGCTGACCGCCTTCTTCATATCCAACATATCCTGGAGGCGCACCGATAAGCCTTGATACTGTATGTCTTTCCTGATATTCAGACATGTCTATCCTTATCATTGCGTTTTCATCGTCAAACAAAAACTCTGCAAGTGCCCTCGCAAGTTCAGTTTTGCCCACACCAGTTGGACCAAGGAATATGAAAGAACCTATAGGTCTGTTCGGATCCTGAATTCCTGCACGTGCCCGTCTCACTGCATTTGACACAGCCTCAATTGCCTCATCCTGTCCAACAACCCTCTGCCTGAGACGTTCATCCATGTGGATCAGTTTCTGTATTTCTCCCTCAAGCATCCTACTCACAGGAATTCCTGTCCATTTTGAAACAACCTCTGCAACATCCTCTTCATCCACTTCTTCTTTAAGCATCTTCCTCTTCTTCTGTGTCTCTGAGAGCTTCTTGTTTTCCTCTTCAAGAGCCTTCTGCAGTTCAAGTAATCTTCCATATCTGAGTTCCGCTGCCTTTGCGAGGTCTCCTTCACGCTCTGCTCTCTCTGACTCTATCTTTGTCTTCTCGATCTGCTCCTTATGTCCGCGTATCTTTGCGATGATTTGCTTTTCGCTCATCCATTGAACCCTAAGTTCATCACGTTTCACCTGGAGTTCAGCCATCTCTTTCATTATTTTCTGGAGTTTATCTTTTGAATCTTTTGAGTCTTCTCTCATCACTGCCTGCTTTTCAATCTCATACTGACGCAATTTTCTCTCAATCTCATCAAGCTCTACAGGCATACTGTCAATTTCCATCCTGAGTTTTGATGCAGACTCATCAATAAGGTCAATTGCCTTATCAGGAAGAAACCTGTCCGTAATATATCTGTTTGAGAGTACTGCTGCAGATATTAGCGCAGAGTCTTTAATCTTGACACCATGATGAACCTCGTATCTCCCTTTGAGACCACGCAGAATTGATATCGTGTCCTCAACACCTGGTTCCTTAATAAGGACAGGCTGGAACCTTCTTTCAAGTGCAGGGTCTTTTTCTATATGCTTTCTGTATTCATTAACGGTCGTTGCACCCACACACCTGAGGTCCCCTTTCGCAAGGGCAGGTTTGAGCATGTTCGACGCATCAATCGCACCCTCTGCTGCACCTGCACCTATAAGGGTATGAAGTTCATCTATGAATAAGATAACCTTCCCTTCTGCCTGCTCTATATCCTTCAGAACTGCCTTTAATCTTTCTTCAAACTCCCCTCTGAACTTTGAACCGGCAACAATTGCACCCATATCAAGTGCAACCACCTTCTTGTCTTTTAATGTTTCTGGCACATCACCTGCAATAATCCTTTGTGCAAGCCCCTCTACTATAGCGGTCTTTCCTACACCCGGATCGCCAATAAGCACAGGATTGTTCTTTGTCCTCCTTGAGATAACCTGAATTATCCTTCTTATCTCATCATCCCTTCCTATAACAGGGTCGAGCTTCCCCTTTCTCGCAAGCTCCGTGAGGTCACGGCTATATCTCTTGAGTGCCTGATATTTTTCTTCAGGAGTAGGGTCTGTGACACGCTGTGCACCTCTTATCTCTCTCATCACCGAAAGGACTTTATCACCAGTTGTCCCATATCTTTTTAAGAGCTCAGAACATGATCCACCTATTGAAAGAAGAGATAGAAGCAGATGTTCTACACTCACATATTCATCTTTAAGATGTTCTGCTTCCTTTGTAGCCTTTTCTAATACCTCCTTCAATCTTGGAGATACATAAATCTGCCCTAAAGGAGTTGCTCCAATGACCTTCGGAAATTTCTCTATTGCCTCTTCGACGTCCTGTTGGAGCGCGGTTGTCTTTATCCCCAGCTTTTTAAGTATCTGGCATGCGACGCCTTCATCGTCTTCGAGCAATGCCCAGAGGAGGTGCTCAGCATCAAGCTGCTGGTTACCCTTTCTTTCTGCAAGCCTCTGAGCAGCCTGTATTGCCTCCTGACTCTTTATTGTAAGTTTATCCATGAATGTTCTCCCTACGCCCGCCTGAGGCGGAACTTAATCTCCATAAAAAATCTTCTTAAGCCTCTCAGTAAAGTCACTTCGTATTTCATCTTCAAGAAAATTCATCATTTCCTCCATCTCTCTTTGCATGACCTCGAGCCTGTGCATCATCCTGAGTATTACCTCAACTCCTGCTTTGTTCACCCCGAGTCCTCTTGTAAGTCTAATAATCATGCCAAGACGCTCCACATCCTCTTCTGAATAGAGCCTCAGCCTGTGCGTGCGCTTTGGTGTAACAAACCCTTCTCTTTCATATAGTCTTAAAGTCTGTGGATGAACGTCGAGCATCTCAGCCACAATGCTTATTGTATAAAGAGGCTGTTTTCTATCTTTTATCGCCATTATTTCCTCATCATGTCTTTCCGGGGATTTTCCTTATAAAGGGATTCTATATCCCGTATTGCTTCTTTTGCCTTGCCTGCAATGTCCTTAGGCACCACTATCTTTATATCAACATACTGGTC
>JBGPQS010000158.1:0-3630 GCA_041489235.1 Thermodesulfovibrionia bacterium | reverse complement strand
CACCCAGATGAGAAAGCTCTGAGTATGATGAATGCAGCGATAAAATCCCCCGAAGGCTTTATGTCTTTGACAAAATGGGGTTGAGGCTCAAAAAAATATCCCGTAAACCCAATAGATAACAATAAAAGGAGGCTCCCGATAAAAGCATACGTTGGGAAAGAGAATACTATCCCCGCTTCTCTTACACCTCTTAAATTGGCTATTGAAATGAGAATGATTGCAATAATGCATACAAGAACTCTGTGTTCATATAAATAGGGGAATGCTGAGGTGAGAGCAGCAATCCCTGCGGTTACACTGACCGCAACTGTCATCACATAGTCAATGAGAAGTGCTGCACCTGCAACAAGACCTGCATTTATTCCGAGGTTTTCTTTTGCTACAATGTAGGATCCACCACCGGTTGGATATGCGTGGATAACCTGATAATATGATGTGGCAACTATTACAATAAGAACTGCGATAGCTATACCAACAGGGAGGGTATAGCTCAGGAGCAAACTTCCAGCAATAATAAGTGCGAGAAGTATCTCTTCTGTTGCATATGCCACAGAAGAAAGTGCATCAGATGAGAATATGGCAATGCCCGTTAGTTTTGTGAGTCTCTCGCGTTTTTCTTTGATTGTTTCAATAGGCTGGCCGATGAGAAATCTTTTGATAGACATCTGTACCTCCAAAAGCCTACGGGGTTAGCTGTCGGGCTCGGGCTTGGAAGTGCCCTATTCCCGGGAATTTCCGGGAAATACGCCCCAAATACTGGGTCCCCCGCATCCCGATGTATCGGGATTTTGGCTACATTTGAACACTATACCCTTTAAAATATTTTGTCAAGTCTTTATACTTAAATAGCACTTTTAATATGATGACTACCATTTATACTTTTTTAGATTGGCTTGTAAAAACTATTGGAACGATGGGTTATCCAGGTATTATGTTCTTGATGTTTATCGAGAGCACCTTTATTCCGCTTCCTTCTGAACTCGTAATACCTCCTGCAGGATATCTTATCTCACAAAACCAGATGAGCTGGATAGGTGTAATACTATCAGGCACGCTCGGGAGCGTGTTAGGCGCACTTTTCAACTATGCTATTGCAATCTATTTTGGGAGACCATTCATACTTAAATATGGAAAATATTTTGGTATTACCGAAAAGCGTTTCATAAAAGGCGAGATATTTTTCCTCAAACACGGCAATATCAGCACATTCATAGGAAGACTTATCCTGGGTGTACGGCACTACATATCATTTCCTGCCGGCCTTGCCAGAATGAACCTTAAAAAATTTTGTTTTTATACTGCATTTGGTGCGAGCATCTGGGTCTTGGTGCTTGCATATATCGGATATTTTGTTGGTAATAACAAAGAAAAGGTTCTGGAAGTAAGTAAACAGTGGACTCTGTACATCCTCGCAGGTTGTGCACTCCTCGTAATAGCCTATATCATCTGGCATAAAAGGAAATATAGTCAAATAACCAAGCAATAATAACCAAGCGCTAAATAAGCACTCATTTCCAAACAAATACTAAGTTTGGTCATTGTAAATTGGTTATTGGTTATTGATAATAGAAATATGCGTTTTATTGCAGATCTCCATATCCATTCGCGGTATTCGCGTGCGACGAGCCCAGATATGTCTGTAGAGAATCTCTGGAAATGGTCCCAGCTTAAAGGGATAGATGTCATCGGCACAGGTGATTTCACGCATCCTAAGTGGTTTGTTGAACTAAAAGATAAACTTGAAGTAACAAGCAATAACTTATTTAAATTAAAAGATAACTATAGAAAGCACTATATTCCGGAATCGTGCAGGTCAGAGGTTTTTTTTATGCTCACAACAGAGATAAGCTGCATCTACAGCAAGAATGGAAGGATTCGAAAGATTCATAATCTTGTCTTTATACCTGATTTTAATGTCGCTTCAAAAATCAATGCTGCGTTATCGAAGATCGGAAACCTTTCAGCTGATGGAAGACCTATTCTCGGACTCGATGCAAAGGAGCTGTTGAAAATCATACGAGATATATCTGATAAAGCCATGCTTGTGCCTGCCCATGCATGGACACCACATTTTTCTGTCTTTGGTTCAGGCTCAGGCTTTGACTCTCTTGAGGAGTGTTTTGAAGAGCTTGCTCCTTATGTATATTCTATAGAAACAGGGCTTTCATCAGACCCTGCCATGAACTGGCGACTTTCTGGTCTCGACCATCTTACCCTCATATCAAATTCAGATGCTCATTCTCCAGCAAAGCTTGGGCGTGAGGCAAATATCTTTGATACAGACATATCATATAAGGCCATAATTGACGCAATTAAAAACAAAGGGGGATTCTTAGGAACAATTGAATTTTTCCCTCAGGAAGGGAAATATCACTATGATGGTCATAGGACTTGTGGTATACGCCTTTCCCCTAAAGAAACAATAAAACATAATTATCTCTGCCCTGTGTGTGGAAAAAAAGTCATTATAGGTGTCATGCACAGGGTGGAAAAACTCGCTGACAGAGAAGATGGTTTCAGGCCAGAAGGTGCACCACCTTATTATTCTGTCATTCCCTTGTCTGAAATCATTGCAGAGACCTTAAAAGTTGGTGTTAATAGTAAGGCTGTCGTAAATGAATATTTTAAATTGCTTGAGAAACTTGGCAATGAATTTAAGATACTCATAAATGCTTCTGTTGATGAAATTGAATCAGCAGGATCAGCTGTTCTGTCAGAGGCCGTATCGAGAATGCGTGCAGGTAATGTTCATATTGAACCGGGTTTTGACGGGGAATATGGGAAGATAACAATTTTCGAAAAAACGGGGAAAACAGAAATGATAAATCAGAAAAAACTCTTCTGACACCTCATAGAGAGTACATTTAATATATCTATTTTAAACAATCATCCCTCCATACACAGTTCATTTGGTCGCACACCCCTGCTACGGCGGTACCGAAACAGTCAAAGTTTCCTTCTGCACGCTGAATAGCTCGAATAATATTGTCCTTCTTCATATTGCCAACCTTCACACCTTTTTCTTTGGCAATATCCTTTATTTGTTTCATTGTCATAAATCCCTCCATTACTCCAATTATACTCCATCTATTTCACTATTTTCAAGCTTATGTCAACTGCAACAGCCGAGTGGGTAAGTGCACCAACCGAAATCAAATCAACACCTGTCTCAGCAATTTCCCTTACATTTTCGAGCCTGATATTACCAGATGCCTCGATTATAATTCTGCCTTTTGCAATCTTCACCGCTTCTCTCATGTCTTTAACTGTCATATTGTCTAACATCACGATATCTGCACCTGCTTTTATTGCAACTTCAAGGTCATGAAGATTCTCCACTTCCACCTCAATTTTGACAAGATGATGACTGCTTTTTGCTATTCTTACAGATTCTTTAATGCTTCCTACAGCCTCTATGTGGTTATCCTTTATCAGGATACCATCAAAAAGGCCAAATCTATGGTTACTTCCTCCACCTATCCTAACCGCATACTTTTCCATAAACCTTTGGCATGGAGTTGTCTTTCTTGTATCAACAATCTTTGCCTTAAAGCCTTTTATGCTCTCTACATATAAACTGGTAAGGGTCGCAATCCCGGATAGTCTTTGCAATATGTTGAGACTTACCCT
>JBGPQS010000157.1:0-3634 GCA_041489235.1 Thermodesulfovibrionia bacterium | reverse complement strand
TTTCATCGCTCATTCCCTTACCGTTGTCCTTTATCTCTATGGAAAGGATATCATTTTTCAAATCCTCAAGGATTCTTATCTCTATCCTGTTCGCACCGGCGATAATAGAATTTTCCACAATATCAAGTATATGAAGAGATAGGTCTTCCATTTCAATAAAGGATAATCTTTCTCCCTTCAACACCTTTCAGGGCAAGGCAGAGTTCATTAAAAGTGGAGTGTTCCATAAAAAAGCCTGTTGAGACTTTGCCTATGTCAGATAACTCATGTGCATCAGATGATGTGATCCATGGGAAATGGCTATATTCTCCAAATCTTGTTTTCGCATTATCTATGGTGATATTTCTTGAGATTTCGAGTGCATCCAGACTCAACTCAGGCGGGATAAAACCAAGCTGACCAATAATTCCAAAACCTTCTCTGTCAATATGGGATGCAATTGCAAGACCACCAAAAGAGTGTATCGTCTCTACCACTTTACTCACTGAAAGGTTTGTTGCCCCTATTAATAACCTGTTATTAAAACCAAGAACCTCGTCATTTTCATTCACGACAACCTGATACCCGAATGCATCTACATCATTCTCTCCCGGCTGAAGATTGTCATAGACAATATCCTGAATTCTTAGTGCACTACTGATATCGCGAAAAAGTCCTACGATATGAACTTCCTCAAAGGATGTCACTTCAATACCGGGAATTGCATTGATGCCTTTTTTTTTCGCAAGCCTCTTTGTCACTTCTGCGTTTTCGACAGAGTTATGGTCACATATCGCTATTATATTCAAACCGAGGGAGGCAGCTTTTTCTACAATGCGGTAAGGTGTCATATCCAGTTCAGCACAAGGAGAAAGACAGCTATGTATATGGAGGTCTGCCCTGAACCCTACCGGCATCTAAGGCCGAGGTTATAAAGCAAGCCCGCGATCTCAAAGGCAGAGAGAGAACTCACCAAAATAGGGATTCCCTCTCCGTCAGCCTTTTTCAAGGTATCTGCATCAGGGGTTCTATTGTTGACAAGTATAATCCCGGATAGTTCTTTAAGCGTTGCAACTGCCACAATATTTTGATGGGTTTGAAGGGTTATCCAGACACTGCCCTCTTTGATGTTCGCTATGACATCAGAGAGGAGGTCGCTCACATAGCCACCTGTTACTTCTTTTGTTAAATGGGCTGATGCTGTCTTGACAACAAGTGACAAACTATCAACAAGTTCCTGGAGTTTCATATATTACTCCTTTATTACTCCTTTTTTATGTTTATAACTATTTCTAAGGTTGTTCCTATACCCGGTATTGATAAAATATTTAGTTCATCGGTATTCCTTTTGATATTAGGTAACCCCATGCCTGAACCAAACCCCATTGACCGAATATCATCAGAAGCCGTTGAATAGCCCTCTGTCATCGCAAGATCTATATTTTCAATGCCAGGACCTACGTCTTCAACCACAATCTTTGTATAATCCGGAGTAATTTTATATCGCATCATGCCTGCTGGTGTATATATTACTACATTCATCTCCGCTTCAAAGGCAGCTATAGATGCTCTTCTCACAATGCCGCGATCTACACCCATTTTTTCGAGGATGGACTTAAGTTCACAGGAGGCAACACCGGCATTAGCAAAATCTTTACCTGTGATGAAAAAAACACCTTCTGCGGTCTTTGCGGATTTATCCTGCATTGATAGAACTTCGCAAATTCTTTACATACAATCTTCCACAGGATTCAAACATAGAGAGTTTTGTTATAAGCAAAGGGATTTTCTTTTCTTCTGCAAGGGCAACAGTTTCTTTACTCGGTCTTTTACCTCTCACAAAAACAATAGCCTTTACATGAGCAATATCAGCAGTGCGTACTGCTGCTCCGTCAACCAAACCCGTTAACAGGAGATCCCCTGATTGGGAAAATGCAAGGACATCACTCATAAGATCAGTACTACAGACCAATTCAATATGCATATCCGTATCAAAATTGGACGTGAGAACCTCCGCCTGAAGGATGTCTTTAACTTCATTTAACGTCATAGTTATCCTTTCACTGATTCGACTTTCACTGCATCTATAGAAATCCCTCCATCCACTGAAGGGTGAGTCAATGCATTCACCCGACTGTGGGGGAAATGGGCTGAAACATAAATAGCGCCCTCAGGGATTGTATCAGTGACTTTTGCCTTAAGATATACCGTGTCCCGCCTTGAAGTTACCTTAACATAGCTATTGTCTGAAATGCCACGCTTTAAAGCGTCTTCCTCATTAATCTCAAGTAATGCCTCAGAAGCAACAAGATTAAGAGATTCAGACCTTGTTGACATGCTTCCTGAATGATGTAATACATCCCTGACAATCATAGAAAGTGTATAATCTGCATCTGGTTCCTCACCAGGAGTATAGCGGACAGGATGGAAAGCTCTTCTGTCTGAAGGAAGTGGCGAGTGATGAGAGACAAGAAACGAGTTTATCTCATCCGAGATGTCCTCAAGATTTTTGAGACCGATGTCTTTCCCCATCGTCTGTGATAAGTTCCTGATAATCTGCCAGTCAGGGAGTGAATGGCCAGTTGCATTTACCACCTTGTGTAGTCGCTGTGTAAGTCCTTCAGCATTAGTGAAAGTGCCGTCTTTTTCTGCCCAGCTTGATGCCGGCAGAACCACATGGGCTAATTTTGCGGTCTCTGTTAGTGCGATGTCCTGGACTATCAGAAGGTTTAATGCCTTTAATCTCCTGATTATCTTTGAACTATTCGGGAAGGTTACGACAGGGTCTTCTCCTACAATATATAATGCTTTAAGAGAATCAGGCTCATACAACATCTCCAAGACACTTTTCCCCGCTCTCTCTAAGGGACTGTAGCCTAATCCAGCATCTGGCCTTATGCCCATCTTCTGGTAAAGGCCGAAGGTATTGGAGTATTCTGCTGGTATCTGGAGCGAATCAGGACTATCGCCCATTAAAGTAATCAGATTTGCGGCAGCCAAAACCGTATCAATTCCTTTTGTATTTTCAGAAATACCGACTGAAAGAGATAACATCCTGGATTTTGCCTTTGCAAATATCTCTGCAACAGACGTAAGCTCTTCCTCAGTAATCCCTGTAATCTTACGAACTGTTTCAGGAGTGTAATCTTTTAAAACCTCTGTGAGTGATGAAAATCCTGGAACCTTTGAAGCCTTTTCCTTATCAAAAAGCCCCTTGTCTATGATAATCTTCATAATTCCGTTCAACAGTGCTACTCCTGTTCCAGGTTTTATTTTAAGCCACTGTGAGCTGTACTTCGTAAGCTTTGTCTCTCTACTGTCTGCAACAATGAGATTCGCTCCTCCTCTCCTTTTTGCCCACAGTATATTAAGCCCGAAAATAGGATGGGTGATGCTCAGGTCTGATTCAAGAATAAGAATGGCATCTTTATTTAATGGTGCCTTAAGGTCAATTTTGTGACCTTTTTGCCCGAATGCCATCTCCCATGCCTTTTCTGCCAAGCCATATCCAAATGCAGCAGAAGAATCAATGTTATTTGAGCCAATAACATTCCTCATAAATTTTTGTAGCATATAGTTGTCTTCATTGGTGCATCTGTGTGAACCTATTGCACCTATAGAAGAATGTCCATAATGATCTACTATGGATTTAAGG
>JBGPQS010000156.1:0-3671 GCA_041489235.1 Thermodesulfovibrionia bacterium | reverse complement strand
CTCCCATCAATCTCTGCAACTGTTATGTAAACTGTATTGTATTTAAGTTCAATAGCCATCTTAAGTCGCATCGCATTAGAAAGCTCTCTGAAAGAACCGACCTGTAGGGTAAATGGTCCTTTACTTGTCGGAATATATCTTACGTCTTTTATATAACTGTCATCTCTACCCGAGTATTCAATTTTGACCTTACCTGTACCCGGACCAATGAGTCCTATCTCTTTTGCTGCACCATAGGACAAATCCAGATCCCTTTCTGATACGAACGGTCCCCTGTCATTCACAATACAGTCCACAGTTTTATTGTTTAAAACGTTTGTTACCTTCAGTCTCGTTCCAAAGGGGTAGTCTTTATGTGCACAGGTCAATGCATACATATCAAATAGTTCCCCTGAAGATGTTGGCCTGCCATGAAAATCAGGTCCATACCATGATGCAACAGCATGGGTTGCCTTTGGATATGATTCGTAGCGTACAGGAGCGCAGGAGGCAAGTAAAACAAGCGAGAAACAAAACAAAACTCTAAATCCTAAGCACCAAATGCAAAACAAATTCAAAATTCCAAGTTACAATGTCTCAAATGTGGTGCGAGTCGATTATGACAGGTTTTGATTTGAACTATTTGTGTTTGTTTATGTTTTAGAGTTTCTAATTTAGGATTTCTTTTCACAGGATATACCTGCTCAGATCCTCATCCTTCACAATCTCGGCTAACTTCTCTTTGACATATGTTCTGTCTATTGAAAGTTTCCCGTTCTTCTTTTCAGGTGCTTCGAAGGAAATATCTTCAAGGAGTTTCTCAAGTACAGTATACAGCCTTCTTGCACCGATATTTTCTGTCCTCTCATTCACAACTGCTGCAATGTCAGCAATCTCATCAATTGCATCCTTTGTAAAATCTATCTCCACGTCTTCTGTAGAAAGCAAAGCAGTATATTGTTTAATCAATGCGTTATAAGGTTCTGTGAGTATTCTGACAAATTCATCCTTACCGAGTGGATCGAGTTCAACCCTTATTGGAAATCTTCCCTGAAGTTCTGGAATCAGGTCAGATGGTTTTGTCATATGAAACGCCCCTGCAGCGATAAAGAGGATATGGTCTGTTTTTACAGGGCCGTGTTTTGTTGCAACGGTAGAGCCTTCAACTATTGGCAAAAGGTCCCTCTGGACACCTTCCCGGGAGACATCGGGACCGTGTGTATATCCTCTACTCGCTATTTTGTCTATTTCGTCAACAAATACAATTCCTGCCTGCTCAACCCTTTCAACTGCCTCTTTTGTCACTTTATCAACATCAATAAGTTTATTTGCCTCTTCTTGCAAAAATATACTTAATGCTTCAGGAACTTTCACCTTCTTCTTTTTTGACTTTTCAGGCAAAAAACTGCCGAGCATCTCTTTAAGATTTATCTCAAGCTCTTCAAGACCTACATTTGACACAACACCAAACGGTATTATTTTTTCTTTTACCTCAATATCTATATACCTGTTGTCAAGTTTTCCCTCACGCAACTGCGTTCTTAGTCTTTCTCTTGTTTCTTTATACCTCTCCTTTTCTTCTTCCTCGGGTCCAATTCCCTTTACAATTCTTGGCTGTGGAAGGAGATGGTCAAGTAAACGCTCTTCAGCAAGCATTTTTGCCTTTTCCTGAATTTTTTCCACATGTTCTGACCTCACCATGCTTATGGATAACTCCGTCAGGTCCCGTATCATTGATTCAACATCACGTCCAACATAACCTACCTCTGTAAACTTTGATGCTTCGACCTTTACGAACGGCGCATGCGCAAGCCTGGAAAGTCTTCTCGCAATCTCGGTCTTCCCCACGCCTGTAGGACCAATCATAATTATGTTCTTAGGGAGTACCTCATCTTTTAATTCAGGAGAGAGCTTCTGCCTTCTCCACCTATTCCTTAACGCAATAGAAACAGCCTTTTTTGCTTTATTTTGACCTATGATGTACTTATCAAGCTCTTCAACTATTCTTCTCGGTGTGAGTTTCTCAATGTCCATAATGAACTCCGATACTCCTAAAGCTCCTCTATCGTTATATTTTTATTTGTATAAATACAAATATCAGAGGTAATCTTCATGGATTTCTCCACGATTTCTTTTGCTGAAAGTGAGGTATTTTCATGGAGTGCCCTTGCCGCTGCCTGAGCAAATGGACCTCCTGAACCAATAGCCGCGATTCCTTCCTCAGGCTCGATCACATCCCCTGTGCCAGAGATTATAAAAGTATGTTCACTGTCAGCAATGAGCAAAAGTGCCTCAAGTCTCCGTAACATCTTATCCGTTCTCCAGTCTTTTGCAAGTTCAACAGCAGCTCTCGTTATATTCCCTCTGTATGATTCGAGTTTCCCTTCAAATTTCTCAAACAATGTAAGTGCATCTGCTGTTGTCCCTGAAAAACCAGCGAGGACTTTTTCACCAAACATCTTTCTTGTCTTTTTTGCATTATGTTTAAGGATAGTATTACCCATAGTAACCTGACCATCACCACCGATGGCTACCATGCCGTTACGCCTGACGCATAATATTGTCGTTCCTTTAATCATACCTGTTTCCTTGCTATAAACAACATTTCTTTAAAAAGCTAATGAACTTATAAGCTTGAAAGCTGAATATTTTATGATACATTATTAGCTTCTTCTTTTGCAAAAGGGTGTGCCTTGTCATAAACATCCATTAAATGTGTAATGTCCAGATGTGTATACTTCTGGGTTGTCGAAAGTGATGAATGGCCCAGAAGTTCCTGTATCACCCTGAGATCTGCACCAGCCTGAAGGAGATGGCTTGCAAATGTATGCCTCATAGTATGAGGTCCTATCTGTCCGGCCACACCCACCATCCTTGCATATTTAACCACTATCCGTCTTACCCCTCTGTCTGATAATCTTGCCCCTGCTCTATTGAGGAACAATGCCTTGTTTTTACTTTTCAGCAGAATTTTCTCTACAATATATGATTTGAGTGCATCAATCGCTTTTGAACCAACAGGAACTATTCTCTCTTTTTTCCCTTTCCCCCTTACCTTTACCAATCCTTCCTTAATATTGATGTCATCTACATTGAGCCCTGAGAGTTCGCTTACCCTCAGGCCACTTGAATAAAGGAGTTCAAGAATAGCCCTGTCTCTTGCAGGTATCAATCCTATCCCCTCGGGTTTTTCAATTAGAGAAAATATATCATCAATAGAGAGAAATCTTGGGAGAAGTTTTGAACCCTTTGGGTTAGAAACAAATTTCGCAGGGTTTGTTTTTTGGTAACCTTCTCTATGGAGAAATTTAAAAAAAGACCTTATGCTCGCAAGCCTTCTTCCTACAGTACTTTTTTTAAGTCCACTTTTAATCTGTTCTGCGATAAACCCTCGCACGTCTATTATATCTATATCTTCAGGAGGTGCTTTTACATATTGGGAAAATTTATCAAGATCTTTCCTGTAAGAACGCAATGTATGGACTGATGCAGCCCTCTCAATCTCAAGATACTTTATAAATTTATCAATATGGTCTTTCATCGTCAAAATCTTTTCTTAAGGAATCATTTATATATTTTACCTTAATAGCGCAACATTTATCTGTGTTTGCAAGTATCTTTTTGTATCAACAATCGAATATGTTTGAGTACTTTCTCGACACTCAAAAATTACACAGAGGACAATAGAGCGG
>JBGPQS010000155.1:0-3677 GCA_041489235.1 Thermodesulfovibrionia bacterium | reverse complement strand
TCGATATCAGACATCTGTGTTTTTTAGTACATCAAAATAAAATTAGCACATCTTAACACAATTTCGGTGTTTTGAAAAGCCAGAAAATGTGCAAAATGGATTGTCAATTTTTATAAAACATGGATATAATCCTTTTGTATGGAAAACCTATGGAGCATTAGGATGAGGGCCTCACAAAAAGTCAAATCTCGAAACGTGAGATCCACCGAGATTCATATTTCTGGTGCTGAAGGACTCTATACAAAATCAGAAATTCACAAGATTGTGAAGAACTATATTGAAAGAGCAATACATCATCCGAAGGGAATGCCTGATACTATTGTAATTACAATCGAGGATATAAGACAAAATCCTCTAACAATCTCAGCATTACCTGTGGCGACGATTAACAATAACTCTCCTACTGAAGCGGAAAATAGTGTAGTCAGGACACTTCAATCATTAGGGATTTCAGAAAGAGCTATTCAAAAGGCTTTTACATTAATTAAAAAAGGGAGTATGAGGGGTGCAGCACTCATCACCTCAGTAAATGGCAATCGTCTTGAACAGAATAAAGATAGAGGGATCAGGGTATCCCGGCTTGGAATTAAAAAGTCAGCATTAAGAGAGCTTTCAGCAAAGCTCTCACGACACGGGATTAATACAGACATTGTGAAAGAGGCACTCATCCTTGCATCAAAGGTTACATCATGTAAAGATGTAATTGCAGAATTATGTGTTTCTGATAATCCAGACTACACAACTGGCTATGTGGCATCTAAAATTTTTGGATATGTGAGAATACCCGATATTAAACACAAGTGGAGCAAGAATGGAGGAAGGGCATTCTTTGTAAAAGAAGGAGCAGATACCGAATATATCATAGACTATCTTGAAAGAAAGCCCGTGATAGTTGGAAAAGTCACTTTATGTAAGGGTATAATGTCACTTGATGAAATCCTCAATCTTCCTTATCAATAATCCTACAGCTAAAAAAGCATCAGACAAAAAAATAGCACGAGCATCTCATTTCCTTTTCTCAAGGGGATATGACGTAGAGATATTTGCCACAAAGCAGAGAGGAGATGCAGAAAGTCTTGCACGAGAGGCAATAAAAAAAACACCATCTCTCATTATCGCAGCCGGTGGCGATGGCACAATTAATGAAGTGATTAATGGTATAGTTGGGTCTGAAGTTCCTTTAGCAATTTTGCCCCTTGGCACCACAAATGTGCTCGCGAAAGAATTAAATATACCCGAAACGGTAAGTGGTGCTCTCGAAATTGCTGTCACCAAAGCTCCTCAAAGCATTTCACTTGGAAGAATAGTTCAAAGTCCATCCGCCCATCACTCATCACTCGTCACCCGTTACTTTGTATTAATGGCAGGCATCGGATTTGATGGTGAGGCAGTCTTTGGAATCAATGAGACTGTAAAAAAATTTTCAGGCAAGGGTGCGTATGTTTATAGTGGATTAAAAACTCTTTTAACATTTAATCCTGGTGAACTAACTTTTGATAGTGATGGAAAAACATATCATGGTTATTCTGCAATCATAGGTAATGCAGCCAAGTATGGAGGGAATTTTAAAATTACACCTGATGCAAGACTTACTGATCCATTTTTTTATCTATGCATCTTTAAGGGAAGAAAACGCATAGACATCCTCAAGTATCTCTTCGGCATAGTTTTAGGAAAACATTTACGCTTTAAGGATATCGAATACGTAAAGGCATCAGCTATAGAAATTCAAGGGAATACTCATGTACAGATAGACGGTGATTATTTTGGTATGACGCCAGTGAAGGTAGAAATAGTTACAGATATACTTAGACTGATCTTTTAATAACACCACCTCCAATCACTATATCCCCATCGTAGAATACAGCACTCTGGCCTGGCGCAGGAGCCCACTGTGGTTCATCAAAAACAAGGTAAGCAATTCTTTTTGATTCATGATAGGTGATAGTTGCCGGCTTGTCTCTCATCATGGAGCGCACCTTTACAGATGCCCTGAGAGTTAAACATCCCTCTGCACCCGCCTTTGGTAACCCCTCTTTATCCCCCGTTGATAAGGGAGGAATCAGGAGGGGAAGAGGATAAATCAAATTGATATTTTTAACAAAAAAATCTTTTTTCTTTGCATCATCCTGGGAGCCAACATATACTGTATTTTTCACCGCATCTATCTTTACTACATAAAAAGGTTTTGACGAAGATATCCCTAACCCTTTTCTTTGACCTACTGTATATCCATAGATTCCCTTGTGCATCCCTATTATCTTCCCGGTCATATCGATGATAGGGCCTGGTTTTCCAGCAACAGGAGAAAGTTTATCGATGAATTTGAAATAGTTTCTGTCTTCAATAAAGCATATCTCCTGGCTCTCAGGCCTTTTTATTGCTGAAAGGTTAAGCTCTTCAGCGATATTCCTGACTTCATCTTTTCTGTAATAGCCGAGCGGCAGGACAAGTTTGTGAAGTTCCTCTGGACTTAGAACATAAAGAACATATGACTGATCTTTCTTTAAGTCGATGCCTTTTTTGAGAAGGACTCTTTCCTCTTCTGACTGATGACTATTGACTGATGACTGATGACTCTTTTCGACTTTCGCATAGTGTCCAGTAGCGATAAAGTCAGCACCTCTTTTTTCTGCCTCATTCATGAGAAAAGGGAACTTGATATATCTATTGCATAATATACATGGATTAGGAGTTGAACCTGTAATATACGCATCTATAAATGGCTCTATTACTCTCTCTGTAAAATAATCTCGTACATCGACTGTGCTATGAGGTATCCCGATTTGACAGGCAGTCTTTGACGCCTCCTCCATTGCCTGAAGTGAACAGCACGTGGTAAAGTCTTTCTGGCTTTTTGCTTCCCACAGAATAAGGCTAAGCCCTTCAACTTCATATCCTTTCTCCTTTAAAAGATATGCAGCGACAGAAGAGTCAACGCCTCCACTCATTCCCACAAGAACCTTTGACATAGTTAAATATAACAGATTGACCTCTGGTCTTGTAACTACTACAATATCTTTAACTATGAAAAATATTGTCCTTACCGGTTTTATGGGAACAGGTAAAACAGAAGTGGGAAAGGAACTTTCGCGACTCCTTGACATGAAGTTAATCGATGTAGATACAGAGATAGAGAAATCCCGGAAGTTGACCATCAATGACATATTCAAAAAGTTTGGTGAGCCGAGGTTTAGAGAGATTGAGACAGAGATGATAAAAAACCTTTCTGAAAAAAAGAACATCATAATTTCTACAGGAGGTGGTGCTGTATTGAAACAGGAAAATACGGATGCGTTAAGAAAAAACGGGGTAATTGTCTGTCTCACTGCATCACCTGAGACAATTCTCAAAAGGACAAGCCGTAATAGTGACCGCCCTTTGCTTCAAGTGGGAAACCCTCTCAAAAAAATAAAGGAGCTTTTGAATTTTAGAACACCATTTTATGAAAAGGCAGATATCATGATAGACACGGAAGGCAAAACTCCTCTCCATATTGCAGAGGAGATAATAGAGAGAGTAAAAAATGAAAGTTAATCTGTATTATTCACAAATGCTAATGATATTGGCAGGGGCTATCCCCTGCCAATATCAAAAATTATAAAGTGGTTGATTTAAAAGTGAAAGGATCGATGGAACAAATAAGGGTTAAGCTTGGCGAGAGAAGTTATGATATT
>JBGPQS010000154.1:0-3695 GCA_041489235.1 Thermodesulfovibrionia bacterium | reverse complement strand
CTTCTCCTTTTCTGACCTTATCACCGTCACTATAAAACATCTTGAAACTCATAGAAGGATCTAAAATCCGGAAAACTTCTCTTGCAAAAAGAAGCCCAGCCAGTACAAAATTTCCTTTTGCAATATAGAGAGCTCTTGATTCACTCACTTCAGGTATCAGGAGGGATGTGGTAATATCACCATGGCCTATATCTTCTTCGATAGCACGATGAATCAGCTCAATCACGCTCGGGGGTATTTCCATCTTACTTCCTTTTGAATAATAAAGAAAGGAAGCCCAACGTCCCCCCAAACACCGCACCAAAAGCAAGGGCAGAACGCCAGTCAAGAAGTGTTGTGATATTTCCCTCGATTTTATGAGCTAAAACCAACAGTGACGAAGTATTTTCTGACTTCATATTCCTTGAAGCCATAATGCCCACAGCAGATCTATTCACCGTTATCTGTTCTCTTGAAATAGTCATAGGGGAAAACGAAAAATTCATAGATACATTGTCGCCAGCAGTAACCGCACTTATACTCTGGTTGAGATTTACATCATTCCCCCTGAGTATGACAGAAGCACCCTGTGTCACGTCTGCCCTCTCAGCGTCTATACTTAGTGCGCCCACCTGCTGGAGTTCGATATGTCCCCCCTCAACAGCCCTGATGGTACTCTGTTTTATATTAATAAACTCTCCTTCAACAAATTCAAAGTCACTTTTTTCATGCTCTCTTTTTTCCCTGTGCATCATTTCTCACCTCCTACCTCTTTAAGTTTTACAATACTTTTCGCAATCCTCTCTTTTTTTACTATCATCTCCTCATATTTTATCTTTTCTTTCTCAATAATTTCTCTTGGTGCTCTCTGCAAAAAGTCCTCATTGAGAAGTTTGTTGTTCAACAAAATGATTGATCGCTCAACCTCTATCTCGTCTTTTTTGAGTCTTGTGACTTCTCCCTCAACATTCACTATTCCTTTAAGCAGTATATATATCTCCATGGAACTCTTCACAAAAGTTGCAGAGCCCCCGGGTTTTTTCACATTCATACCTATCTCTATTTCAGTAACATTAGCAAGCACTTTGATATAGTGCACATTTTCATTCAATATCTTCTCTATTGTCTGAGAGTAAGTCTTTATGGATACATTAAGTTTCACAGATGGAGAGACATTGAGTTCTCCCCTGATAGTCCTTATTCCTGTTATCGCATCCATCACATAGGACATATCTTCTTCTGCCTTATAGTCCCTTGGAAGATGTCTCGGATAATCAGAAATCATAATACTATCTGTAGTTTTTTCTTTTTCACTTTTCACGTGGGGTATTTTCTGCCATATTTCTTCTGTCACATAGGGCATAAAAGGATGGAGCAACCTCAAGGACAAATCAAGAGTAGAGAGGAGGCACTCTATTGTGCTGTTGTTAACATTTTGATTTTGGAGTTCAGGTTTCGCCATCTCTATATACCAATCGCAGAACTCATGCCACATAAACTGGTATATACTGTTTGCAGCATCATTAAACCGATATTCCTCAAGTGCCCTATTCATATCATCTGCAGTAGCAGCAAGCCTGCTTACTATCCATCTCCGTGAAAGTAATGAGTGTGAAGTTGAAATTGGAGAATCCGGTTTGAAGTTTGAAGCATGAGATTCATAATTCATGATAATAAATCTTGCTGCATTCCAGAGCTTATTCACAAAATGTCTATATCCTTCAACCCTGTCTTCTGAAAACCTTATATCACGTCCCTGCGCAGCAAAAGCAGAAAGTGTAAATCTGAAGGCATCTGTTCCATATCTGCCCATCATCGTAAGAGGATCGACAACATTGCCCTTTGACTTAGACATCTTCTGACCTCTGATATCTCTGACAAGCGCATGTATGTAAACATGCCTGAAAGGCACATCACCCATAAATTTAAGCCCCATCATGATCATCCGTGCCACCCAGAAAAATATGATGTCAAAACCTGTGACAAGAACACTTGTGGGATAAAAGGTCTTAAGATCTATTGTCTCATCAGGCCAACCAAGTGTGGAAAAGGGCCAGAGCGCTGATGAAAACCATGTATCAAGAACATCTTCATCCTGAACTAACTCTTCTGAGCCACAATACGGGCACGTCTTTGGTACATTTCTTGATACTATGACACCGTTTTGCATTTTACACTGTGAATTTTGCATTGTCTGACAGTACCACGCCGGTATCCTGTGTCCCCACCATATCTGACGGGATATGCACCAGTCTTTGATATTTTCCATCCAAGAAAAATACGTGTTCTCCCACAACTTTGGTACGATGACAATCTTCCCATCCTCAACTGCTTTGATTGCCTCCATAGCAATTGTCTTCACATTCACATACCATTGAAGGGTTAATAAAGGCTCTATAATAGTCTTACACCTGTAGCAGTGTCCTATTGAATGTGTGTATTTCTGTTCTTTTTCTATAAGCTCCTTTTCATTTAAATCTTTTAGGACATTTTTTCTGCATTCATATCTGTCCATGCCTGCGTATCTGTTGCCTGCATTCTTTGTCATCCGGCCATCCTTATCTATTACCGTTATGAACTCTAAGGGTGGGCTCTGTTTTTTTGCAATAGCCTCATCATTAAAATCATGCGCTGGGGTAATTTTCACTGCACCTGTTCCGAATAAAGGATCAACAGCAGGGTCAGCTATAATCGGGATTTCCCTTTGCGTGAGAGGCAAATGCACCGTTTTTCCTATAACACTTTTATACCGATCATCATCAGGGTTTACTGCCACAGCAGTGTCACCGAGCATGGTTTCCGGCCTTGTCGTTGCTACGGTGATATGTCCACTACTGTCTGAAAGAGGATATTTTATAAATGTAAGTTTGCCTTCTAATTCTTCGTGTTCGACTTCAATATCTGAAAGTGCGGTATTGCAGCGAGGACACCAGTTTATAAGCCTGTTGTCCCTGTATATGAGACCTTCTTCGTAAAGTCTTACAAAAACTTCTTTTACTGCCCTTGAGAGTCCTTCGTCAAGTGTAAACCTCTCTCTTGACCAATCACAGGAAGCACCGAGACTCTTTAACTGATGAATAATCTTGTCACCATATTCTGCCTTCCATTTCCAGACTCGTTCAATAAACTCGTCACGGCCAATTGTATGCCTGTCGAGCCCTTCAGCAATAAGCTGTTTTTCTACAACATTCTGTGTCGCGATGCCTGCGTGATCCATGCCTGGTAACCAGAGAACTTTATCCCCTGACATTCTTCTCCAGCGGCAAAGAATATCCTGGAGTGTGGTATTAAGGGCATGGCCCATGTGAAGAGAACCTGTGATGTTCGGAGGGGGTATAACAATGCAGTATGGAGTTCCTTGAGAAACAGGGTCTGGACTGAAGTAGTCCTTTGAGACCCAAAATCCATACCAGTTTTCTTCTATTCCTTTAGGATTGTAGCCTTTTTCTAAAATTCTGACCTTACCCTCTCTATCTCTTTAGATATCATTGTCTCTGCAAGGTCAGGTACAGTTTCCCAGATTACTTTTTCAACCTCTTTTGAAAGGGATTCAAGGGAGCCTTTTAACATCTCCTTGAGCATCCTCTCAACAAGTTCAGGTGCAACTTCCCATAATATTTTCTCTACAGAATCCCTCATCAAAGGTATAAGAGAAGAAAGTATCGTTTCCTTTAAATCAAACGAGGATAATAGCGAGGATAATCTATCATTAATGG
>JBGPQS010000153.1:0-3706 GCA_041489235.1 Thermodesulfovibrionia bacterium | reverse complement strand
GATAAAGTCAGCCTCAATGACAATCTCATAATTCATGGTGATGGTGACAATTTTATAGCCTTGAAAGCCCTCATCCCGACTTATGCAGGTAAAGTTAAGTGCATCTATATTGACCCGCCATATAACACTGGAAATGAAAAATGGATTTATAACGACAACATACAAAAAGAGCGTTTTCAAATTTTGTAACGAATTAGGCAAGAAGAAAGAGTGGAAGGAGCTTAACGCTGAATTTTCAAGGGGGATAGAGTTTCAGGTCGTTTATTATGAAGATGAATGGAAGAAACGGATTAACGAGATTTTTGGAATTTAGAAAAAGGTAATATTTGTGAGAAACCGGAAAGCGCAGATCAAGAGCATA
Source organism: Thermodesulfovibrionia bacterium (assembly GCA_041489235.1). Lineage (GTDB taxonomy): Bacteria > Nitrospirota > Thermodesulfovibrionia > Thermodesulfovibrionales > SM23-35 > VGWZ01. Next base: position 3,345 of record JBGPQS010000153.1, on the reverse strand, counting down.
GAACATTGGAGGGAGAAGCTTACACCCGAAGAGAAGAGAAAGCTCTACCTGGAGAGCATTCCGCAACAGGTAAGCGCGTCCATGGCATTCGAAGGCGAACCCGTAAATATAAGGATGCTGAAAGAGTATCTGAAGACACTGAAGAAAACCAATCAACCATAGAATCCAACCTCGGAACTGTAGAAGTTTTTATCTGTGTTTAATACGCTACAGCATGTAACAGCTTCTAACTGAAAGGAACCGTAAATGAAAAGATCAGAACCGTCTTTAAAAGAATGGAAGGTTCTCTATGATGCTGCAATAGAATTCAGGAAAATAGCGCCGTGGGAATGGATGAAAGAAACCGATATTTTCGGTGTTCAAAATCATCAAAACGGTGAAGCCGGTTATTGTTGTATCATGGGGGAACTGGGAGAAATTTTGGCTATCGCTGTATATTTGGGCACTGAAGGATTACAAGGATATATGAAGATTCAGAGGGGTCACATAAAACCTGGTGATGCAGATGCTTTATATATCCAGAATTGCCTGATGCTATCTTTTGAGAGCAGTAAATTTGTTCAGGAGGATGATCGAGAAATCATTAATGAACTGGGGTTTAAATTCAGGGGTCAAAACTCCTGGCCTATTTTCAGAAGATATGAGCCTGGATATTTACCCTGGTTTTTCAGTAGGGATGAAGCGTTATACATGACGGATGCATTACAGCAGGCGAAAGCAGTCTGTTTACGCTTTAAAGATAATAGAAAATTATTGACCCCGCCTAAAAGGAACCTTTATTTGAATAGAGTGCGTGAGATAAAGGATGGAACAGTTGTCTGGAAAGATGAATGGATGGGGCTTGTTCCTTTAAAGAAGAAAGAGGATAACCTCAATGAACCCGTTGATGAAATAAGAATTCAGAGGTTGAAAAAGGAATCAAAAGCAACCCCTGTGATTTGGGAAATTGATTTCTTCTATACCCCTACTCCAGTTGCACAGGACGAAAGACCGTTTTTCCCTTATGCGATTATGGTGATGAACCATGATACAAATTTCATCCTTGATATGCACCTTGCAGACCCCACATCGTATCAAAAAGCATTTATTGAAAAGTTCCTTGATTGCATTGCTCAAACTTCAGTAATACCCATGGAAATACTGGTGAGAAAAGAAGAAGCGGTAAAGCTCTTTGAGCCATATACATCACGATTGAATATCAAAATGAGTGTAGTTAAAAAGCTGCACAATATCGATCAGGCTCGCAGAGAAATGGATAAACATCTAAAAATGTTCGGATAATACCTACATCTTCAGATAAATCAGCAGGTCAAATACTCACAATCTTCAAAGAAAGAAAAAATGTGCCCTCCCGAGGGCTTGGGAGGGCACAGAGGGGTTAACAAGTGCTCTTTATCTGGCTTAAAGAGCGACCTGAAGGGTTAGCTGTACTCTCTTGTCATCAGTTTTCCCTTTTTGCTCATAATCCACATGGTCATAATCGAGGAGGACCATGTTCTTATGCTGTTTGTCGATATGATAGGCAGCGCCGATAATATATCTTGTGTTCTCATCATCATCTTGATCGTCATTCGGATCAAATTTGTCATAGCGGCCGATGATGCTGAATTTTTTATGGGGCTTTATTTCAGTGTAAAGAGAGTATCCGTTCTTATCATTTTCGTCATCACCTTTCTGGTTGCCCTTGCCCCAGTAATACTGGCCGGTGAGAACAAGATAGTCGTGCTCAAAACTCAGGAATCCATCATTGACAGTCCAGTCGGGCTTAGTATCCTTGTTGCCCTTGCCCCATATCCCGAAATAGGACATCTGGAGACCAGGAATAATATCAGGTAATGGCCTGATGGTAAGCCTTGCCTCAATCGGTTTGTTCTGGTTCTTTTCGGATGCATGATAGCCGGCACCATTATAGATACCGACAGACATACTTCCATAACGGCCGGAATAGTAACTGCTTACTTTTTCCTGATACTCTTTCGGCATTTCGCCGCCGAAGAGGGAGACGAAAGTTACGCCGAGGTCTGCTGAATTAAATGCTCCATTCCGCTCGAGGAACATGGTATCCTGGCAGCGATAAAAGTTTATATGCTCCTCAAAATCAAGCCATGGCATATGGACAACACCGACTTCAAAGAACGGTTTTGTGAAAAACGCAAGGTCAGGAAGTTTGAATTTCCCATAGGCATATTTTATTCTCACTGCGATTGACCCATCGAAATTATTCGCAGGATCTCCTGCTTCTTCAGGATCCTTTACGGTCGTCACATCGAATGTCATATGCGCATCAAACCAGGGAAGCAATTCCTTGGTTACCCTGAAATAACCTCTCTTAATGGCAAACTGACTGTACCCTGTACCGTTGTCTAAATCGCCCGTTTCCCCATTCTGATATGAGAGATACGAAAGGAGCCCGAATTTGAAACCTTTCAGGGCTTTGACAACTTTTTCCATGTCCTTGCTTTCTGTGGGTTGAGCATCGGCCACTTTCTTCTCAATTTTCTGCTCAACCTGCTGCTCTGTTTTAGCAGCTTCCTGATCCATGTCCTTCATAACCGATGTTGCTTCTTCCTTTGTGAGTACACCCTTTTCCACCAACTTCTTAAGAATCGGGTCTGTGATATCCTCTGCTGCCATTGACGTCCCTGCAAGGAATATCAGGCAACAAAGGCTGACGACGATTGCCATCACCTTTTTCTTCATACACTTCCTCCTTTAAAGATTTTTTAAGATTGGTAACAAGCAAAAGATTGCAATCTTGTTTAAGGCTAACCTGTTACACAAAAACCGCATTTACTTTAATCGGGAAATGTTACAGGAATATTAAAAGCAGGTGAAATTTTGGTTAACTTAGAAAATGCATTGGAAAAGTGTAGATGTTGTGAGAAAAATTATTTTTCGATGCCATAGTGTACCTTTCACTGATGGTTTCATGAATATTTTTATCCAGAGAGCAATGAAGGATATATCTATTCAATCATCGAGTTAAATAATTTTTCGAACAATGTCTGCACTTTTTGGGTTAAACAGGAGGGCAAAGAATACTTACGGTGGTCCCCTGGCCTTCGGTGCTTTCTATCTCCATCTCCCAGCCATGGGCCTTCACAAGATGCTTGACGATGGCAAGCCCCAGCCCGGTACCCCCAAGCTCCCGTGAACGGGCCCTGTCAACGCGGTAAAAACGTTCGCCCAGGCGTGTGAGATGTTTTTTCGGAATTCCAATCCCTGTATCTTCAACGGAAATTATGATAGAGGCTGAAGGCTGGAGGATGGAGGATGAAGAAACAGCCCCAGTTTCATCTGCACTTTTCACTTTTCACTTTTCACTTTTATTGTTACTCCTCCTTG
>JBGPQS010000152.1:0-3750 GCA_041489235.1 Thermodesulfovibrionia bacterium | reverse complement strand
TCTTCAGTTAGTCCTGCGGGCAGGATGGGTTGTTAAGGGTGTCTTGATTTTACTTTTATTTTTTTCAGTAGTATCATGGGCGATAATATTTTTCAAACAGAGGTATTTTTCAAAAGCAAATAAAGAGACCGACCAGTTCTTGCGTGCATACAGGACAGGCAGAGATCCCAAAGCTATTTACCAGTCAACAAGAAGTTTTACTCTCAGTCCCATTGCAAATGTCTTCAGGGCTGTGTATATGGACGAGACTCACAAAGAGAAGAGCGAGATTAAGAGGCTTCTCAGGAGATACGAAGCTCTTGAATCAGCAAAACTCGAAAAGTATCTCAATTTTCTTGCAACAACCGGTTCGACGACTCCTTTTATAGGATTGTTTGGAACTGTCTGGGGGATAATGAATTCTTTTGAAAGTATCGGAGCAAGTGGTGCTGCATCACTTGCAGTTGTTGCACCTGGCATCGCTGAAGCTCTGATTGCAACTGCTGCCGGTCTTGCAGCTGCTATTCCTGCAGTCATTGCATACAACTATTATCTAAGCATGGCAAGGAGAATGATTATTGAGATGGAGGATTTTTCGGAAGAACTCCTCGACTTCTTTACAAAGGAGAGCTCATGAGGCTGAAAAGAGACAGGAATGTGATGTCAGAAATAAATGTGACGCCTTTTGTTGATGTCATGCTTGTCCTCCTTGTCATCTTTATGATAACAGCTCCACTTCTTCAACAGGGCATAGATGTGAATCTCCCTAAGGCGAAAGGAAAGGATCTCCCTCCTGAAGAGAGAATAACGCTGGTGATAAAAAAAGGTGGTACCATCTATATGAATGAAAATCCTGTTTCTCTCGCAGAGATGAAGCGTAAACTTGAGGCGATAAGCAAGCTGAATCCAAATGTATTTCTCAAAGCTGATAAAGATGTCCCCTATGGTGTTATCGTTGAAGTCATGGGCGAGATAAAGGATGCAGGCATAGAAAAGCTCGGTATGGTTACCGAGCCCAAGATAAGCCTGAGATGAGGGAACCGAGCCTATACAGAACAACTGCGCTCTCATTCGCTATCCACCTCACAGCCCTTCTCATAACCTTCCTGGTCTTCAAACAATCTCACCATCTTATAATCCCTCCTCCCTATACTGTCAGCCTTGTGGGACCCGAGGTGTTGAAAAGTATCGAGGCAGGAAAAGAAATACGAATGCCAGAAGATAAGGGAAATGCAGTTACGAAAGAAGATACCCCCACACAGAAAACAAAAAAAATAACAAAGAAAGAAGAGAAGGCGATAGAGGATAAAATATCTGCCATTGCTGCAAAGAAGAAAATTGAACAGATAGTGAGACTCCGCTCGATTATCTCTCTTAAGGCTGGTGCTGATGAGCGCAAAAATAGTCTGGAAACAACCAATGCACAAAGAGAAAAAGGGAGCGTATTTGATGACTATTACTCAAAGATAAGAAAGGAGATATGGCAGCAGTGGGTTTTCCCTGATACAGGACATAAAGATCTCGAAACAATTATCTCTATAAAAATAAGGAAGGATGGGACAATTACTGCACAGAAAATTGAGAAGAGTTCAGGGAACCTCATTTTTGACAGGTCTGCGATTAAAGCAATTACAAAGGCAAACCCGCTCTCACCACCACCTTATGAGATGGAGATCGGCGTAAGGTTTTATCCATGAGTAAGAAGTTCAACGTTCAACGTTCAATGTTTAAGGTCTTTTTTTTCATTTTTTTACTGCTTACTGTTTACTCCTTACTCCTTACTGTTGTTGAGGCTAAGGTCTATATTGATATCAACTCTCCTGCGTTTAAGAAAATCCCGATTGCGATACAGGAGTTTTCCGGGACGTCACGCAAAGAGATTCCGGATATTATCAGTGACGACCTGGAATTTACCGGGCTTTTCGTACTTATAGACAGAGCTGCTCATTTAGAAAAACCTTCCCAGCCATTTAATCCAAGGAACTGGACACCAATTGGAGCAGAAGTAGTGGTAAAAGGTTCTGTGAAAGAGGATAAAGATTACACTGTAACAATATCCGTTTTTGATGTTTTTGAGGGGAAAGAGATATTAAAAAAAGAATATAAAGCAGAGAGAGAACTTGTGAGGCCACTTGCACACAATATTGCAAATGATATCTATACCCTCCTCACTGACCAGATAGGTATTTTCAGGTCAAAAATCGCATTTGTTGCAGACGATAAAAGCGGGAAAGGTGTGTACATTATGGACTGGGATGGAAACAGGAGTACACATTTAGGGGTGAAAGCGAACGCCATTCTTTCTCCCCGATGGTCAAGGGATGGCACAAAACTCATTTATTCAACTGAAAGAGGTAGACAATGGGGGATATATTTGTTAGACTTCAAAATTATGACGGAGAAAAAGGTATTTTCCTCTAAAGGCACAAACATGGCAGGAGATTTTTTACCTGATGGGAATGGATTTATTTTCTCATCGTCAAAAGATGGAGCTCCTGATTTGTATACCATGAATTTAAAAAACAATCAAATATCCAGACTTACCTCTTCTTATGGTATTGATGTGTCACCTGCTGTCTCACCTGATGGGAACACTATTGCATTCGTCTCTGACAGAGGTGGAACCCCGCAAATTTATATTATGAGGAGAGATGGCTCAGATGTGAGGAGAATAACCTTTGAAGGCTCTTATAATACCTCTCCTTCATGGTCTCCAAAAGGTGACAGGATTGTCTTTGCAGGGAGGAGAGGTACAAATCAGATAGTTACGATCAAGCCTGATGGAACAGGACTGACCCAGCTCACCACACAGGGAAACAATGAAGATCCATCATTTTCTCCAGACGGGAGATACATTACCTTTTCTTCAGATAGAAATGGTGTGAAGGGTATATACATCATGAGGGCAAATGGAGAATCCCAGAAGAGGATAACTCCGAAGAAGCTAAGGGCATTTGGTCCACGATGGTCACCGAATTAAAAAGTAAAAAGTAATGAGCAGGGAGAGTTATGGTGAGAAAATTTCTCTATAACAATAAACTACTCAAAAAGGAGGTTATATGAAAAAGATTTTGATAGTACTTATAGTCCTTGGTTTTGTGGTGACAGGATGTGCTCAGAGAAAAACAGTCACACCTGAAACTAAGCAGCCATCAGCAGGAACACAAGAAACGCAGAAAAAGGAAGGAACAGAAGCAAAAGCTCCTGAAAAGATAACAGAACAGAAGCTCTCACAAGTTGAGTCTAAAGGATTAGTTACAGGGAGATACACGGAAGAAGAAGGTGTTTTTAAAGATGTCCATTTTGATTATGATAAATACGATATCAAAGATGTTGACAAACCGACGTTGAAGTCAATAGCAGAATTGCTTCTAAAAAATAAGTCTGTAAATCTGCTTATAGAAGGCCATTGCGATGAAAGAGGAACCAATGAGTACAACCTTGCACTTGGAGACAGAAGGGCAAAAGCAGCAAGAGATTATCTCCTGTCGCTCGGTGTCCAGTCAGCGAAAATGGACATTATCAGCTATGGTGAGGAAAAGCCTCTCTGTTCAGAAAAGACAGAGGCATGCTGGCAAAAGAATAGAAGAGCCCACTTTGTCGTCTTAAAGGAGGCGGGTAAATAGTGCGAAAATTGTTCAAAGTTCAACGTTCAAAGTTCAACGTTATCGTTTACTGCGTACTGTTCACTGCGTGCTGCCTGCTGTCGAGTTGTGCAACGACGAGTGATGTGGGGATGCTCAGAAATGATATGAGTGCATTGAGAAAGGA
>JBGPQS010000151.1:0-3778 GCA_041489235.1 Thermodesulfovibrionia bacterium | reverse complement strand
CTCCCTCACTATTTCGAAAAGCTTTCGCGCAGGGATACAGAGCTTCCCCTCTTTCTCCACTTTCATCTCAATGGGTTCTTTAAGTGCCGTTTCAAGATCAGTCGCAACTATATATGACCCTTTCTTGCCTGCATCGAGAAAGAAATGGCTTAATATAGGCATTGTGTTTCTCTTCTCCACTATATTTTGGATATTTGACAACTTTTCCTGGATTTCATCCTTTGAAACGCTTAACTTCATAACCCCTCCTCTATTTAGTTGTTAGTTGTTAGTTGTTAGTTCTTAGACTAACAACTGACATCTGACAACTGATCATGGTTTTATTTTACGCAAAAGTTTTTCAATCACCCTGTTAAATACCTCTTCTTTTGCCCTCTTTTCTTCAATCTGCTTACATGCATAGATAACCGTCGCATGGTCTTTACCACCAAAGTTTTTCCCTATGTCACTCAGAGACATATTCGTAAGCTGTTTGCACATATACATTGCGACCTGCCTCGGGAAGGCTACTTCCTTGGTCCTTTTCTTTGCTTTCATATCAGATAATTTAAGGTCAAAATGTTCACAAATCACCTTCTGTATTTGTTCCACGTTTATAGGCTTTTCATCTTCTTCAATAAGGTCTCGCAGTATGTATTTTGCCATTTCTTTATCTATTGGTTTCCCTGTGAGAGACGCCTGTGCGCCGAGGCGGATGAGACATCCCTCTAATTCTCTAATATTCGTTTTTACTTTTGAGGCAAGATAATAAGCGACCTCTTCAGAAATAGCAATCCTTTCTATCGCTGCTTTCTTAAGTAATATCGCTGCCTTTGTCTCCATCTCCGGCGGTTGTATATCAGCAATAAGTCCCATGCTGAATCTCGACCTCAGCCTGTCTGTGACCGCATCTATCTCCTTTGGTGACCTGTCACTTGAGATCACTATCTGCCTCTGTTTTTCATAAAGTGCATTGAATGTATAGAAGAATTCTTCCTGAGTCGCTGGTTTATTTGCGATAAACTGTATGTCATCCAACAAAAGGATGTCCACATTTCTATATTTCTCTTTAAAATCACTCATCCGTTCGTGTCTCAATGCAGATACTACCTCATTGGTGAATTGCTCCGATGACACATAAAGAACGATAAGGTCTGACATTTTGTCTATAACTGCATTACCAATTGCATTCATAAGATGTGTCTTTCCGAGACCGACGCCTCCGTAAATAAAGAAGGGGTTATATAACCTGCCGGGTGCCTCTGCAACAGCCATTGCCGCTGCTTGGGTAAACTGGTTACTTGGTCCAACGACAAAACTCTCGAATGTATATTTTGGGTTGAGATATATTCCTTTACTTGCAAGCTTCTGCCTTCTGTTTTCCAATCTTATGTCCATCTTTTTGACAACTGGATTTATTTTTTCCGCTATCCTGTAATTGATGCTTACAGGGTACCCTAAGATACCTCCGATTGTCTCTTCTATGAGATTAGGATAATTGTCTTCAATCCAATCCTTAAAGAACCTGTTTGGAATATCAATAATTACCTGCTGTTCTTTTTCCTGGAAAATTTTTATAGGTCTGAACCATAGCTCAGTTGCATGGTTACCCACTTTCTCTTCTATTTTGGAAAGGCTATTATTCCATATTTCTTCAAGAGTCATGTATGCCCCTAATTTACTAACAGTTTACTAACATATGTTGATAACTGTTTACGTGAAGTAAAACATTATATCGCATATTCTCAGGTAAGACAAGAAAATCTGTTACTATAATGTTAGGTACAATGTTATTTAAAAAATTAATAACAACTTTCAAAAACTACACTTCCTTTCACACATCTTTTTAACTATAAAACTATTGATGAACACAAGAAAAAATTCACTTTTAAACATACAAACAGCTCCTACTAAAACTACTAAACAAATCTCTAAATAGAGTAGTAATAGAAACATTAATTTTCGTCATGCATTACCATAACTATTTTTTCTTAAGAAAAGCCGTAATGAATTCATCTATATTCCCATCAAGTGTAGCATCTACATTGCCTATTTCTATACCAGTTCTGTGATCTTTTACAATTCTATACGGCTGAAGGATGTAAGACCTTATCTGGTTTCCCCATGCAATACCTTTTTTACCCCCTACAATACCTTCCATCCTTTTTTCCTGTTCCTTCAACTTAAGATCGTACAGACGTGACTTCAAAATTTTCATGGCGATAGACCTGTTTTTATGTTGTGAACGTTCGTTCTGACAGCTCACAACAATTCCAGTTGGGATATGGGTAATCCTTACAGCTGAAGAAGTCTTGTTTACATGTTGCCCACCTGCACCTGATGCCCTGAATGTATCTGTCTTTATATCATCTTCTTTAATATCTATAGCAATATCGTCTTCAATCTCTGGATATAAAAGGACAGCAGCAAATGATGTATGTCTTCTCTTGTTTGCATCGAAAGGAGAGATCCTTACGAGTCGGTGTACTCCTGCCTCAGCCTTAAGATAACCATACGCATAGGGACCTGTTACGGTAATGGTTGCGCTTTTTATACCTGCCTCGTCACCTATTTGTAACTCAACAATCTGAGTGATGAAGTTATGTCTCTCTGCCCACCGAAGATACATTCTCATAAGCATCTGTGCCCAATCCTGACTCTCTGTCCCTCCTGCACCAGGATGAATAGTAATAATTGCGTTATTTTTATCTAATTCTCCAGAGAGGAGATATTGGATTTCCAATGTATCTAAATCTTCTTTTAATTCTTTAATGCTCTTTTGTAGCTCATTCAGAAACAACTCTCCGCTCTCTTCTTCAAGTATGCTGATTGATTCTTCAAGATAAGATTGTTTATTCGCCAGTGATTCAAAATGCAGTACTATTTCCTCAAGCTTTGATTTTCTTTTGAGAAGGTCCTGGACATTTTGTGGAGATGCCCAGACATTATCTGAGACAAGGGCTTCCTTTACTTTTTCAATTTCTTCTTTTAATTTTGGTACATCAAAGATAACCTCTTAATGCTTCTGTTTTTACTCTGAGATGTAATAACTCTTCTTTTAATTCTTCTTGTATGAGCATATAGCCTCCTTAGTTCCTTCTGGTTTTTCCTAAAAGGTGAGTAATCATTAATATTGAAAATACGATACAGAGAAAAGAAAAAAGATCGCCGTACTTTGTATAAAAACTTCTCGTAGAATCAGTCTTGAAATCCTGTATCAGTACTGCTGTCTGGAAAAGACTTGTTTTTGAATGTATTCTCCCGTTGCTATCAATAAAACCTGAGATACCTGTATTTGCAGCCCTTATCAGAGGTTTTCTATTTTCTATGGCACGAAAGACCGCCATACTGAAATGTTGGTAAGGACCTGTTGTCTTTCCAAACCATGCATCATTTGTAATATTCACAATGAAATCCCCGCCTTTTACATAAAATTTTCGAACAAGTCCCGGGAATATAATCTCATAGCATATGAGGGTGGCAAAGCCTCCGTATGAAGTCTCAGCCCTGAGATAATAGGTACCCTTTACATAGTCCCCGACACCTGCAACAAGTTTATCCATGAAGAAGAGGAATTTACGCAGGGGAACATATTCTCCAAATGGTACCAGATGTATTTTATCATAAAGATACGATACCCTTCCATCCTTAGTGAGCAATACCGCACTGTTGGTCAGAAGGTTCCTTCCCTCCTTATTCTCTTTGACAACAACAGCACCAAAGAGGAGAGAAACATTGAGTTGACTTTGTAAATCAAAAAGCTGTTTTGTATGTTCTCTATCTGTGTTGAAATAAAATG
>JBGPQS010000150.1:0-3791 GCA_041489235.1 Thermodesulfovibrionia bacterium | reverse complement strand
CTTTTTTGTCCCGTAGAAATTCTCTGGCAAGGCCTTTAGGATTGCCTCCAAGGATTATATCAGTTCCTCTACCCGCCATATTTGTCGCTATTGTAATTGCACCGCTTCTCCCTGTCTGTGCAATTATCTCTGCCTCACTCTCATGGTACTTTGCATTGAGTACAGAGTGAGGGATACCTTTCTTCTTTAACATATGGCTCAATACTTCAGATTTCTCTATCGAGATAGTGCCTACAAGGACAGGCTGGCCTTTTATATGAAGTTCTTCAATTTCTTTTAAAACCGCATTAAATTTCCCTTTCTCCGTCTTATAAATCACATCGGGATGGTCACCCCTTATCATTGGTTCATTTGTTGGTATCACCATTACTTCAAGATTATAAATCTTTGCGAATTCTTCTGCCTCTGTATCAGCTGTTCCTGTCATTCCTGCAAGTTTATTGTACATCCTGAAATAGTTCTGAAAGGTAATTGTTGCAAGAGTTTGATTTTCACTTTCAATTTTTACATCCTCTTTTGCTTCCACTGCCTGATGAAGTCCGTCTGACCAGCGCCTCCCGGGCATGAGCCTGCCGGTAAATTCATCTACAATAAGTACATTACCGTCTTTGACAACATAATCAACGTCTCTTTTAAAGAGGGTATGTGCTCTCAATGCCTGGAGGACATGGTGTACAAGTTCGATGTTTGATGGATCGTAAAGGTTCCCTGCGCCGAGTAATCTTTCTACCTTGATGTTACCTTCTTCAGTAAGAATAGCAGACTTTGCTTTTTCATCAATCGTGTAATCACTATCTTTTTGAAGTCTCGGAATAATCTTATCTATTTTGTAATATTTATCCGTGGATTCTTCGGAAGGGCCTGATATGATGAGTGGTGTTCTTGCTTCATCTATAAGAATACTGTCGACCTCGTCCACGATTGCATAATTTAATTCCCTCTGACAGTAATCAGATAGTTCGTATTTCATATTATCTCTGAGATAATCGAATCCAAATTCATTGTTTGTTCCATAGGTGATGTCAGCTAAATAGGCCTCCTGTCTTGAACAAGACCTGAGAAATTCTAGTTTCTTGTCTGTGGAAGAATATGACGGATCATAGATGAAAGAGCTGTCATGTTGTATTACCCCAACGCTGAAGCCAAAAAAGTTGTATATCGGTCCCATCCATTGGGTATCCCTTTTTGCAAGATAATCATTCACAGTGATAACATGAACGCCTTTTCCTTCAAGTGCGTTCAAACAAACGGGGAGGGTTGCAACGAGGGTCTTGCCTTCACCTGTTTTCATCTCTGCAATCTTGCCCTCATTAAGGACAATACCGCCAAGGATCTGAACATCAAAATGCCTCATTTTCAGTCTTCGCCTTGATACTTCACGAACTACTGCGAAAGCCTCTGCCAGTATATCTTCAAGGGTCTCTCCTGTCTCAAGCCTTCTTTTAAATTCTCCAGTTTTGTCTTTGAGCTGTATGTCTGAAAGGCTTGCTATTTGTGTCTCTAAAGAGTTGACCTGTTCGACAAGAGGCCAGAGCCTTTTTATCTCACGCTCGTTTTTAGTCCCGAAGACCATTCTCAGTAATGATCCGACCATGTTTATATAATAGAATTAAGAGCCCTGAGATTTCAAGGAAACAGATACCATTAGGCTTCACCTTTTTAAATTCTCATATCGTAGAGTTAATTGTTATTCTTGAATTATGGCTCTTCTTGTCAGAAACAGATCATTAATGTTACATTTTAAAAATGATGAAAACAGTGTATATAAGAACCTTTGGTTGTCAGATGAATGTTCATGACTCTGAGAAGATGCTCGGTGTTCTTCAGAAAGACGGCTATTTAGAAACGGATGACCCGCGTAATGCAGACCTGATTATATTCAATACTTGTGAAATAAGGAAGAAGGCTGAACATAAGTTTTACAGCGAACTCGGAAAGACAAAATTGTATAAGAAAAAAAGACCGGAGTTGAAAGTTGCAGTTGCAGGGTGTATCGCACAGCATGAAGGAAGAAGTATATTCACAAAAGCACCTTATGTTGACTTTATATTCGGTCCGCAGAATATTCACATACTTCACAATATGATCTCAAAAAAGAACCTCACACTTGCCATAGAAGATAATCCTGAGTTAGCAAAAAATGATCTTCCAGTTAAAAGATCAGATGAAATAAAGGCATGGGTTACAATAATATATGGTTGCAACAATTTCTGCAGTTATTGCGTAGTGCCCTATACAAGAGGGAGAGAACAATCAAGGCCAAGTGAGAATATATTCGCTGAGACAGAAGAACTCGCTCATAGAGGATTTAAAGAAATAACCCTTCTTGGTCAGAATGTCAATTCTTATAGGAGTGATATCAATTTCCCCGGGCTTTTAAGAAGAATTGATAGGGTAGGGGGTATTGAAAGGATAAGGTTTGTGACATCCCATCCGAGAGATTTGACTGATGAGCTTATAGATGCAATAACTGAACTCCCTAAGGTATGTGAGCATATTCATCTTCCGTTGCAGTCAGGCTCGAATAATGTACTAAAACGTATGAATAGAGGTTATACCTATTACGATTACATGGAAAAGATAATAAAGCTGAGGGAGAGAGTTTCTGGTATTGCGATAACTTCTGACGTCATCGCTGGCTTCCCCGAAGAGACAGATGATGACCATCTCCATACAGTAAAGGCATTAAAAGAAATAGAATTCGATGGAATATTTTCATTTAAATTTTCTTCACGACCAGGTACAAGAGCTGCTGAAATGAAAGGCCATTTGCCAGAAGAGGTGAAATCTGAAAGGCTGCAACAGATACTGGAGGTTCAGGAGGCGATAACAGAGAAAAAAAACAGGTGTCTTGAGAGAACAAAACAGGAAATACTCATAGAGGGAGAGAGTGAGACAGAAAAGGAAAAACTTACCGGAAGAACGAGGACGAACAAAATAGTCAACATCCCCAAGTTTGATATAGATAAAGGCACATTAATCCATGTAGAGATAACAAAGGGAAGACAGCACTCACTTGAAGGAAGTGTTATACAGTAATGAAGATCTCAGTCCTTACACTCGGCTGCAGGGTCAACCAATCTGAAAGCAACATTATAGAAGGAAATCTCAGTGAACGTGGATGGGCTGTCGTTGAATTATCTGAACATCCTGATTACTGTATAGTCAATACCTGTTCTGTAACGTCAAAGAGTGATTACCAGTCAAGGCAACTCATCAGGAGGGCTGTGAGAACAGGTGCGAAGGTTATTGTTACTGGCTGCTATTCACAACTGAGACCAGATGAAATAAAAAGAATCGAAGGCGTTAACTGCATTATCAATAATACTGATAAATTACATATTATTAATATGTTATCAAATAATACTGAAAGGATAACTTTTAGTCATAGCAGAAAATCAAGACCGTATATTAAAGTTCAGGATGGTTGTAATTTTTCATGTTCCTATTGTGTTGTTCCAATGGCAAGAGGAAGATCAAGGAGTCTTAACGCTTCTGAAGTTATTAAGCAGGTTAAGGAAATCGAGGCTTCTGGATACAGCGAAATAGTTCTCACCGGAATCCATCTTGGCTCCTATGGATACGATATCACGCCCAAGACCAAACTTTCAGAGCTCATCACAACTATTTTAGAAGAAACAAAAATAAGAAAGATAAGACTAAGTTCGATTGAGAGTAAAGATGTAGATGATGAACTTGTTGAGTTACTTCAGGATAAAAGATTATGCAAACATATTCATTTACCATTGCAAAGTGGGAATGAAACTATTTTAAAACACATGAATAGAATG
>JBGPQS010000149.1:0-3819 GCA_041489235.1 Thermodesulfovibrionia bacterium | reverse complement strand
TGAATCGCCCGTGCAATTAATTCTTTGCCGACTCCGGTTTCACCTGTGATCAGTACTGTGGAATCAGTGGGGGCTATTTTCCGGACCGTCTGGAGAACCTGCTCGATAACAGGTGTTTTACCGATAACTTCCGGGAAAAAATGACTTCCCTCATCAAAATAAGCAGAAAGCAACTCTTTATTCTTCTGTGATTCAGCAAGTGCTTTTTTAACCACATTCAACAACTCATGTTCATCAAAGGGCTTGGTAATGAAATCGTAAGCCCCCTGTTTTATTGCAATCACTGCCGCTTCAATATTCCCGTATGCGGTAATCATTATTACCGGCACAGCTGGTTTTTTTTCTTTACTTAATGTTAATAAAGCCATTCCACTTTTCCCTGGCATTCTCAAATCAGTAATAATCAGGTCTAAATCTTGCTCGTCAATGATTGCTATAGCTGTATCAGCATCATAGGCGGTCAGTACATGAAACCCTCCATTTTCAAGCAGCCCTTTCAGAACCTTGCATATATTGCGGTCGTCATCTACGATTAAAATTAATGCCATAGAATTATTTATCCTATCGCTTTAAGCATAACAGAAAGTGATAGATAAAGTGCCCACCTCCTACACAGGTAAAAATATAGTAAACTGAGTGCCTGTAGGTACTCTATTATTTACCTCTATCTGGCCTGTATGAGCCTGAATAATCTTCTGACTGATAGCCAATCCTACTCCTATCCCAGTTATTTTCGTAGTAAAGAATGGTTCAAAGATATGGGGAAGTAACTCTTGTGGAATCCCCTGACCATTATCTGCAAAGATAATCTTTACCCGAGGTGCACTATATTCAGTTTTAATCACTAATTCGCCTTCAGAACCACAAGCTTCTTCTGCATTTTTAATCAGGTTTAGAAAAACCTGTTTCATTGGCAACGCATCTGCTTGAATCTTTGGTAGATCCCGGGATAACTCTAATCGTATATTTATATTTAGTGTATCACTCTCAGCCAATCTCACTGTTTTCTGAATCACCTCGTTTATAGAAATGAGTTCCTTCTCTATTTTTAATGGTTTAGTAAAGTACTGAAAATTAACGAGGATATTATTAAGTCGGTCAATTTCTTCAGTTATGAGGTGAGCATATTCCTGACTTTTAGGATTATTAAGATTTTTCAGTTCATTAGAGAGGAGATTCGCAGCCCCTTTGATAGAACTCAGTGGATTGCGGATTTCATGGGCAATGCTTGCCGCCATTTCACTCAAGACTTCCAACTTCGTTCGCATCTGAGCAAGGATATCATAGGCAGTGCGATGTTTGAATACTCCGATTGCTAAAATTGAAGAATAGAATACACTACCCAGATGTCCAAATGGAGGAACTGAAACCTTGAGCACTTGAACGAGGTCGGTAAGTCCTGCAAAAATTCCAATGAGAGTAGCAGCAAAAATATAGCGTAATCGGCTCTTTTCATCTTCATATTTCGCTTTTTTCATGGCATTAAACAACATTATGATACAACTCAAAAGAAATGGAACGAGCAGGACATAATAGAAGATATTCCAATAAATACTATCAACAAACCATTGAATTCCTGAATGGAATATCGCCAAGGGAGCACTCAAAGCTAACAGACTTGAAAAAAAATAGGGAGGCACAATCCAGAGTGTGCTTTTTTGTTCGGGCCTAACCAGAGTGCAGATAAAATGGAACGCAAAGGCAGGAATCATGCCTGAACCAATCAGTGAAATATAAAACCACACCCGATTTCCCGTTAAATAGACCATAAAGTCACCGAGATTCCAGATCATGACTGATATACAGATAAAGAAAAAAGTAATGTACACTATTGTTCGGGAAGTACGCGCAATGAGGAGAATCGCAAAAACAAAATTAATCAAAACAGCAAGTAAACTTAGGGAGGCATCTATGACAGGGATTATTTGATTCATTGAGATAAAGGTTAGGCCTCTCTTGTTAGGATACCAAAATAAACCCCTTCATAGGCTCACCTTTCAGTAGTTCAGACATATCCCTTATAACCCCCTTTTAAATAAAGGTTTTATCTGCAGGATATCCTTTTTATCATTCTTTATATCAAATAAAGCTATTCCTGTCAATGTCCTTTCTTTGAATATCTTTTAATTCACTTTCAGATATAAATGAAATGATAGTCCTGTTTGAGAATTTCACGTATAAACACGGAGGGGAAAGGTAAAGAAATTGTATTGCAGTTCGAACAGAATAAGCTCAGGACAACAAGAGCTGGTTCTTCTTTGACCTCGATTCACCTATGCTTGTTACATAGATAGCTGGCATGTCTACCACAGGGCACTTGGTCTCACAAATACCACAACCTATACAGAGTTCAAGGTCAACCCTTGGCTGTTTGATAACAAACTCCTTCCCATCCCTGTCCTTTACTTTTGCATTTTCAAACCATACAGCCTTCTTTGGTGTGGGACAAACCTCCTCACAAACTATGCACGGTGTCGCATGCGCATAAGGCAGACATCTCCCCTTGTCAATCATGGCAAGCCCTATCTTTACCTTAACCTTCTCTTGTAATGCCAATTTTTTTATTGCTCCTGTCGGACAGACTTGACCACAGAGTGTGCATCTGTATTCACAGTATCCTATCTTTGGAACAAGCAAAGGTGACCATATCCCTTCAAGACCTGCCTCGAGAAGTGTGGGCTGAAGTCCATTGGTAATACATACTTTCATACACTCTCCACATTTGACACACCTTTTTAAAAATTCTTTTTCTTCAAGTGACCCTGGTGGTCTGATGAGTTTTGGATTCGAAAAACCTGATCTGGCCAGAGGTTCAGTCCTCAATAAAGGGACCGCTATTACACCAGAGATCATCGAGATAATCACCCTTCTTCTCCCAAGATCCATTGCTGCAACAGCTCTCTTTGTGGTAAATCCAAAACTGACCACATTCTGAGGACATACGTCATCACAATTCCAACAATAGAAACACTCTGTATTTCTCCAGTTTTCTCTTTTGTCAGGTGCAGCATTGCCCTGGCAAACAGAAGCACATGCCTCACATGAAATGCATCCTTCACTCACTGATCTTTTAAGGAGTGAATATTTCGACAGAATTCCGAGAAGAGCTCCAAGTGGACAAAGATACCTGCACCAGAACCTTCTTTCCACAAGGTTCAGACCAAGTATGAGAAAGAACAGAACGCCTATAAATACACTCTGATAATAAAAGGGCTGCTGAAATGAAAGAATGCTCTTTTTCAGGATAGAATAAATAGATTCTGAAATATCAACCAAACCTTTTATATTCAAATCAAATAAAGTGTCAAATACTGTTCTTATGCTGTAATTAAATAAGGGGAATACACTCATAGAGAATGACCTGATAAGAAGCGATAGAGGATCCATAATACCTACAAGCTGAAGTGTAAACAAAGAAGATACAATGAGGAATATTAAAATATAATATTTCATTCGGTACCAGTCCCTGCTTACCTCATTAACACTTTTCTTCCTCAGATAACCTACCATGTTGTTGAGAGTTCCCATAGGACAGATCCATCCGCAGAATACCCTCCCAAGGATTATCGTAAGAATAATGACAATAAGGGAAAAGTAAAAAGCACCTGCAACAGCATGTGCAGAAAAAAGTGTAGTAAAAAATATAAGAGGGTCAAAATCGAGGAAAATTTTGACAGGATAACCGAGTTCATCATTTCCCTTTGATTCTGTCTGTATGAACAGAAACAAAAATATAAGTAAGAATATACCCTGTGAAATCCTTCGAAGGTTCTGCATTTTAATTTGCATCGTTCTTAATTTTGATCAAACAAGTAGGAT